>CALFYC010000066.1 GCA_937952895.1 uncultured Neisseriaceae bacterium | reverse complement strand
TTTTTGAACCTTACTATAATCACTTATAAATCTTTCTATACCTGCACTTGTTAATGGATGCTTAGCCATATCTTCAATTTGGCTTAAAAACCATTTATCTATTTTAGAAAGAGTATAAGCTTCGTCTAAGGAGTAGCCATTGAAGAACCATTTAAATAAGGCAAAAATGCGTCTATCAGTTGCTTGTTCGATTTCTTGCTTAATATCATTAATTAACCATAAGTAGTCATATAGACTTGAAGCCCCAATATTTAACATTTGAATAGCTTTTTGCAATGCTTCTGGAAAACTTCGTCCAATCCCCATAGCTTCACCAACGCTTTTCATTTCCGTGCCAATGGTTCTTTCTGCAAGATTCAATTTATGTGTATCCCACCGTGGAATTTTAACTACTACATAATCAAGCGCTGGCTCAAAAAATGCGGTAGTTTTACCTGTTACTTGATTTTTTAATTTATATAGTGGGTAGCCTAAACATAATTTAGCTGCAATAAAAGCTAAAGGATAGCCAGTTGCTTTTGACGCTAAGGCGCTTGAACGAGACAACCTGGGATTCATTTCAATTACACGATAATCACCATTTTCAGGGTTTACCGAAAATTGAATATTACATTCACCAATAATATTAAAAATATTGGCACATTTTAAAGCAATATCACGAAGAAGTTGATGTTCTAGATCATTAAGGGTTTGAGCTGGTGCTATTACAATACTCTCTCCGGTGTGAATCCCCATTGGATCAAGATTTTCCATATTACAAATAGTTAGTGAATTACCAAACATATCACGCACTATTTCATATTCAAACTCTTTCCAACCAGTTAAATATTCTTCAACTAAAACTTGTGGTGCACCAGATAATGCTTGGGATGCTTTTTTAATTAATTCACCCTCATCATTAATTCTACCTGAACCAAGCCCACCTAAAGAAAATCCTGATCGCATCATTAATGGATAACCAATACTATTAGCAGCCTCGATCACTTCTTCTAAATGAACTGCTAATTTACTAATTGGAGTTTTGATGTTATTTGCATTTAATGTATCTCTAAAAATCCCACGATCTTCAGTTGCATCAATGGTATCAACCGATGAACCCAATACTTTTACGCCAAACTTTTCTAAAACACCTAAGCGATATAATTCTAAACCCAAATTAAGTGCAGTTTGTCCCCCAAATCCTAGGGCAATAGCATCAATTTGCTCTTTTTCAATAATGGTTGTAACAATATCTGCTTGTAATGGCACGAAATATATTTCATCAGCCATTGAGCTATCTGTTTGTACCGTTGCAATATTTGGGTTCACTAAAATAGTTCTTAAGCCTTCTTGCTTAAAAGCTTTAATCGCTTGGGATCCTGAATAATCAAATTCACCGGCCTGGCCTACTCTTAAACCACCAGAGCCTAAAATTAAAATATTTTTCACTTAGAGGCCCTTTCAACTAAATCAATAAACTCTTTAAAAAAGTACAATGTGTCGTGTGGACCTGGTGCTGATTCTGGATGAAATTGTACAGATTTAAATGGACGACTTTCATGGCAAATTCCAGCAACGGTATCATCATTAATATTTCGGTAATTAATCAACCATCCATCTGGCAATGTTTTTTCATTAATCGCATAACCATGATTTTGGCTAGTTAAATAACATTTATTTGTATTAAGTTCTAAACATGGCTGGTTTTGCCCACGGTGACCAAAAATAAGTTTATAAGTATCCGCACCAATAGCAAGAGCCATTAACTGTGATCCTAAACAAATACCATAGATTGGTTTATTAACTTGTAATGCTTTTTTTAAAATGCTTATTGTTGTAGCACATGTTTTTGGATCACCTGGTCCATTAGATAAAAATACTCCAGCATAATCTTCATTAGTATAATCATAATCAAAAGGTACAACTTTTACCGTCACATTAAACTTGAGCAAGCTTTGTAAGATGTTTTGTTTAAGACCACAATCAACTAGAATAATTTTATGTGAGCCACTCCCATAAATTTTGGCCTCCTTACAGCTAACTTTAGCAACCAAATCTTCACTCATCACATCTGGAAAAGAATTTGGTATTTCATCGTTAAATACCAAAGCACCATTAATTACACCATGATTACGAATAACTTTGGTTAATGCACGCGTATCAACCCCAGTTAAGATTGGAACTTGCTCTTTTTCTAACCACTGTAATAATGTATATTGTTTGGAGTGATGTGATGGTGTATTATATACATTTTGACAAATAATACCATTTAGATGGATTTTATAGGACTCCCAAGATTTACCATCAGAGACTCCATAATTACCTAGAATGGGATAGGTTAGAGTTAAAATTTGCCCACTATATGAAGGGTCTGTAAAAGACTCCTCATAACCAGTCATTCCTGTATTAAAAACTACTTCACCAAATATTTTTTGGGTCTGCCATTTAGGCCTCCAACCACAAAACACATCTCCATTGGCTAAAATTAGCTTACCTGGCAGCATATCTTTCAACATTTTTATCCTAGTCTAACATATCAATATTATTTTACAAAAGCTATATAATTTAAAATCAGTAGATTAACTTTAAAAACCATGGTTCCAGATCAAGTAAATATCTTCATTTATCGTGAAATAATTGCTATATTCTTTAATTATTTATATTAAAATTTTTTGCCAATCTATTTTTATAAACATATGAGTACATGACTATCATCATTATAATATCTCGATTATATACATCTGCGGGAAAACGCTCCCAAAGTCCTTCATAACCTGTATATAAATTCTCAAATAAAATTTCTCCATTCAATACCTGGGAAATTAATTTTGAGGTAACAACTAATCTTTTATTAGGTATCAATTCATCTGAAGTTAATAGTTTATCAGCTCCAAATACTATTTTCTTTTTAATTGCCAGATCAGGAATACATATTTCAAAAGATTTATTCAATATCGTCTCATAGCTTTTATTATCATTTTTAACCTTTTGAATAACAAATTGATTAAAATTAGTTAAAAAATAATCTAATTTATTTTCATTAAAATCTAATTCATCAACTTTTTTAAAAGTATAACAATTATCTATAATTCCATATTTTTGATAATAATCACCAGAAATATTTTTCAATGTCAAATCTGAATAAAATTCACTTGAAATAAATGCTTTATTTAAGTTTCCAGTCGATAAATTTAAAATATCTCCGGGATAATAATCAGCTGTTTCAATATACTGAGTAAGATTCTTTATCTTGGGATTCTCTACTAATACATTTTTTATAAATTTAGCGGTTGGAGTTAATCCTAAATCTTTATATTCTGGATAATCTTTTACAAAAATAGTTGCAAATCCAGCATATGAAAAAATTTTACTTAGTTTTAGATTAATAGCATTTTCCATTCCTTGTGCAACAATTTCAATAATTTTTGACTTCAATATTGATATCTTTTCTTTATTATCATAATTTAAATAGTTTAATGGATACCCTGATGCACTGTTAGTTTGTGTTAAAAACATAATATTCTTATCTTCAAATTGATTTCTATCATTTAGTATTGAATTAAAACAATTTTCATTAAATTTAAACCAATTGTCATTGCAATGAATTATAAATCCATTTCCTGTATTAATTGTATAAATAGCATCATCCAAAGATCTGGTTGAGTCAATATAACCTTTTATTTTAAAACTATCAGCTAACAGCTGGCCGTCATTATTAACAGTAGTAATATTATTAAATCCAAGTTTCTTCAGTCGATTAATAACTGATGGCGAAGAAAAATGAGCTGTAACAATTTCAGTTTCTTTATCAAATAAACTTAGCAATTTATCATCACAATGGTCATCATGTCCATGTGAAATTAAAATTGTTAAATTTTTACCTAATGATGCTAAATAAACTGGATGAACATATGATGGAAAAGTTGGTAACCAACTTCCAAAAGCTGGTTTTTCATACCATGGATCAGTAAGTAAATATTTTGTTCCAGATTTAATTAATATACTTGAGTGATTTACAAAAAGAACTTCTGTAATTTCAATCCTATTATACAACAATCTAGCCACCTTTAAAAAAACTATTACATTTCTAAAAATAACAACATTATACGATTAGTAATTTACTCCCACACTAATCATTCCACCTAAGTTATCTTGAATTAATGCATAATTGGTTCCTGCTGATGGATTATAAACTTGCCCAGTTGGACGAATAATATCATAAAAACCATCCAGACCAATCATTACATTTTTAGTTATATTTAATTTAGTACCAATATCAGTTTTTGATTGCCAAGCATTAGCATTCATGGATGAACGATCCTGTAATCCGTAAAAAGATTGATCTAGAGAGAGTAACCATATATTAGCTGGAGAATACTCAAATCTAAGTCCAGCGCCATACTGTAAATAAATATCATGGGTTAAAACATAATCCAAATCAAAATTTTGCTTAATATTATAAGCATTGATATCACCAACTACACCACCGTTGATATATGGGATTAATTGCATATTGGTTATTGGAAAAGTAAGAGCATAACCAAGATCTACTGATGCATCTCCAGGAAATCCAACGAATATAGGAGTTTTATCTGAAACCTGACCTGTAGGTAAATTACTTTGCGTAATACCTGTTGTTATACTACCATCAAGATTAACCCAAATATTAGTATCAAACACATGAGAGAATTGAACATTCAATTGGTTTAAATTACCAGTTATTGCAGGTTCACCATTTGAATATGAGTTATTGATATTAGAGAAACTATAACCTACATTGTAACTATTATCAAAATGTGCTAATTGGGGACTATTGTATACTGGCCAATCTAGCGGATCTACAGATTTTGCATCATATAAATAAGCAAAAGAAATTAACCCTCCATAACCAGTTTGATTATCGTTTCGATAAAGTCTATAATCAGGAACATAACCCACACTTTGATCAGTTAGGCTAATCTGGCTAAACTGCCCCTGTAAACCAATCTGAAACCTATTAGTTACATTATAACGAATACCTAATGCTGAATTATATTCCATAGCACTCAAATTCGCCATATTTCCACCTTGATCACTTAAGTAACCAATTGTTTGATCAAAAAATAAGCTTAAATTAGGTAATACTACATATTCAAGTCTACCACCACCACCATATAATACATAATAGCTATTTGGAAAACCATTAAATGGTAATGTAACTCCATTATAGTTTAAAACAACTCCAGTAGTAAGGTAAGGAATAACTTGAAACTTAAGACTTGGAAAATTAAATGAATAACCAGCTTTTCCAGTTAAACTTGCGGGAATTGCTAATGCATTTATGCTATTTAATGTTGATACTTGATTGCCGGATCTATTTGCATCAAAAATAAAATTACCGTTAATTGATCCCCAGACATTGCTATCAAATAACTGTTCTAAATATATATTGGCTGAACTCATTGTAGTTGTTTGTTGTATTGGAGTCCAGTTTGGGTTATAGGTATTAATCTGCGAATATTCATAACCAATTGCTACTTGGTTATCCATATTTTTAAAAAGTTGATTATCACTAGCATATGTTAAAGAAATAAAAAAAATCAATATAACTACTTTTCGCACAATTCTTAACATATTTACCATTTTTTTACTTTATTTAAAATATCTATTATTAAATATAATCTTATCTTTACTCGCCAAAAAAAATCCCCTACTAGAGGGGATTTTAATTTAAGTTATACAGTAATTTATTGTTGTCCCGCAACTACATTATAACTAAGCCCATTTGAAAGAGAAACCGAAACCTCAGTTGGATTTGTAGGATTTGATACTGAAGATATCGCAGTTACCGTTCCTGAACCTAATGTTGTTGCCGTCCAAACACTTGTTCCTGGTGATAAGTAGAAAATAGCAGTTTGCCCAGCAAGTGTGCCACCTACGTATACACCATTAGTTGCATCCACATAAATTGCAGAAGCATTTTGTGGGATAAGTCCTGAAACTACAGAAGAACTATTTAGTTGATTAAACGAATTTGCAGTAACTGTTGAAGATCCACAAGTTGCATTTACACCCCAAATATTACCATCAGTTTGGTTAAACCAATAACCACTACATGAAGATCCTGATTGATAAAAAGCGATTCCACCAACTGCATTAGTTTCTGAACTATAAGCAGTTGAAGCTTTTGTATAATCTGTTGTTAGATTAGTAAAAGTTTGTGAACTAGTGTTATACACACAAACTTGACCATTTGAAAGACCAATACCTGTATACGGGCTACCCGCAACATTAGCAGAAGTTCCAGAGATGGCAGTAGTAGTAACACCAGAAGCGCCAGAACATTGGCTAGGAGTTGGTGCCGCCACTGCATCAACAGTTGAAACCCCAGCTGTTGCAGATGCAATTATAGATGATGAAACCGGAAGGCCTATAGATACTATATAAGAGCCAGAATTTAAAGAAACTGAAGCTAAAATTGAACTTTCTGGAGCTAAAACTGAAAAATAAGTAAATGGCACAGCACCCAAGTTATTTGAGTTTTGACTAACAGAGCTAGACGCGTTTCCAGTGTAAACAACATTACTCGTATCAATTAAAACAACGTTACCATTTTGATATGTAACAGCAGAAATTTGATCTGCTGAATTAATACCCTCAGGTGCTGTCACACTTTCAAAACCACTTCCACCAGGAATTTGTAATGTACAAACACTTTCAGCACAACCAACAGCAACTGTTGAACCACTTGATATTGTACTACCAGATGGCACAGATACTTGCGTAGCTTGCGGAGTTAAAACTGGAGCAGAAGAGTTTCCATTAGAACCTCCACAAGCAGTCATTCCAACCGCACCCAACCCTGAAGCTAATACTAACAACAAGCGATTTAATTTCATATAAAGTTCCCTTAAAAAATTAATTAACCTCTGATTTAACTTACTAAACTATATCTATATATAACCCAGGAAGCCTTTATTTTAAACACTCAAGAACACCAAACATTTAAAACAACACCCACCATTATAGCAAATGTATTTATATGTGTAAATCTTTTTTACATTTTTTATCACTTTTTTTGCTTTATGATCATTTAATTTTGTGATACTGTTTTATTATCAATGTAATGGCAAGATTTTATTTATGAGATAAATATTTAACTAAACAAGTTATTTTTATAAAAAAAGTTCATCACTTTGCTATAATTGCCTTCTGAAAATACAAATTCTTGTGTCGCAAAAGGAAATATATGAATCCATTTGTTTTTGAACCATTAAAATCAGTAGACTCACCTCTCATTGTAGCTCTAGATTATGATAATGAACAAGCTGCAATGAGCATTGTATCGCAATTGGACCCGGCTCTTTGCAAATTAAAAATTGGAAAAGAACTATTCACTGCTTGTGGTCCAAACTTAGTTGAAAAAATAGTTAACCTTGGCTATAAAGTATTTCTTGACCTAAAATTTCATGATATTCCAAACACTGTATATAAAGCTTGTAAAGCCGCAAGTGATTTAGGAATCTGGATGATTAATGTGCATACAGCAGGCGGCCCTAAAATGCTAGAAATGTCAAGAAAAGCTATTGATGAATCATCCCACAAACCATTATTAATTGGTGTTACTGTTTTAACTAGCATTGATCAACAAGAATTAAACTCTATTGGCATTAAAGAGAACTTAGAAAATTTTACCACCCAATTAGCCCAATTAGGTTATAAACACAAGTTGGACGGAGTAGTATGCTCTGGCCATGAATCAATAAAAATAAAGCAAGTAACTTCTGAGGACTTTCTAACTATATGTCCAGGAATTCGCCTTACTCGTGAAATAACTGATGATCAAACTAGAATCATGACCCCCATTGAAGCACTTAAGAACAAAGTTGACTATTTGGTAATTGGTAGACCAATTACTCAATCAAGTTCTCCAATAAAAACTATGAGTCACATTTTATCTGAATTAAAAATCTAATAATTAAATACATGGAGTAAATAAATGAAAGAATTGCAAGCACAAGTAGAAAAGATCTATGACCAAATTCAGCAGTTAAATCAACTTGACAGCGAATCAATCCATCTTATTTCGACTATTATCAAGACTTTAGATTGTGGCGGTATACGTGTAGCTGAAAAAATTGCTAATGAGTGGTATACACATCCTTGGATTAAAAAAGCTATTTTACTTGCATTTAAAATCAATTCAAATAAAATGGTTGATAATGGTGTTTCTAAATTTTATGACAAAATGGCTTTAAAATTTTCTGAATATACCCCAGAAATGTTTAAACATGAAGCTATTCGTGTTGTTCCTCAAGCAATTATCCGTAAAGGTGCCTATGTTGGAAAAAATGTCGTCTTAATGCCAAGCTATGTCAATATTGGAGCCTATATTGGTGATAATACCATGATTGATACTTGGGCAACTATCGGCTCCTGTGCTCAAATTGGTAATAACGTCCATATCTCTGGGGGTGTTGGAATTGGGGGGGTATTAGAACCATTACAAGCAAACCCAACAATTATTGAAGATGACTGTTTCATTGGTGCTAGAAGTGAGATTGTAGAAGGGGTTATTGTTGGACAAGGTTCCGTAATTAGTATGGGGGTTTATATTGGTCAATCAACAAAAATTTTTGATCGTGAAACAAAGACAATTAGCCATGGTTATATTCCTCCGTATTCCGTTGTAGTTCCCGGTAGTATTCCAAGTATTGATAAAACTCATTCAACCTATGCTGCCATAATAGTGAAAAAAATCGATGCAAAGACCAAAGCTAAAGTTTCAATTAATGAATTACTTAGAGAGTAGATAAAAGTTATGAATATTATTTTTCATCAAACTAGACTTTTAGTAAAAATGGATGATAAAGGTTTAATTAGTTTACCCCATCCAGATGATATTATTATCTTACGTAATTCTCTAACTGAAGTATTTATTAATAATGATATTTATGTAGCAAATTTATTTGGTGATGCTCCACAAAATCTTATTAATTTAGAATTTATTAGTTTTAGACAAGCCTTAAATCATTTTGATGAAACAATTATATATAAATTAGTTTATTATCAACAATTATCACATTACTATAATACACATAAATTTTGTGGCACATGTGGTAGTTTAACAGTACGCCAAAATCAAAATAAATTCACTTTTTGTAATCCCTGTAATAAAGAAATATATCCTCATATTGCACCATGTGTGATTGCCAGAATTCACAAAGGTAATCAAATCCTAATGGCTAGAGGCGTTAATTTCCCTCCAGGATCTTGGGGATTAATTGCTGGGTTTGTAGAAATCGGTGAAAGTTTAGAAGAAGCAATTAAACGTGAAGCAATGGAAGAAGTTGGTATCGAAATTGATAATATCAAATATTGGGGATCACAAGCTTGGCCATTTCCAGATAATACTTTAATGGTAGCATTTACTGCCAACTATAAATCCGGAGAATTAAAACCAGATAAACTAGAAATTGAAGATGCCAGATTTTGTAGTAAAAACAATACTCCAGGCAGACCATCTTCACAATTCAGCATTGCCAGTAAAATGATTAATGATTTTTTAAATAGCTAATAATGCTTATCAGAAAAGCAATTGCTAATTTATGTATGATGAGTTGTCAAAGTGCGTAAAGATATATTGTTAAATGAATATTTAAACACGCCGCCACATCTAAAGCTAGAAGATTAGTGGCAATTTAAATTTACAGCATTAAGTAATTTACATTATATTTATATTGCTGAAAATTAATTAAAACAGATAATTATCTTTATATGTATTGAATTGAAGCATGACCAAAATTGGTATACTTTAATTGATGATTTACATATAAGCCCAAATTAAAAAGGTAAAGGAATTAGCACTTTATCATTAGAAAAAACTATGAAGTTGGTTATAAAAGACGAGCCCAATAAATCCATTTATTTATGGGCACGAGAAAACAACCCTTACTATGGTAGACTTTATATAAATTTATAGAAAATTCTTTTCAAAAATTTTCAACCAGACAAGCACTTTCATGCGATAGGTATATTTGGGAGACGCCACTACAATTACTTAACGCAACTTACGCTAAATCTTTATTTTGATATTTCTTAAATAAATTCACAGAGTTAAATTTTTGATTATCTCTTCATTGCTTCAAAGAAATCTGCATTATTTTTAGTTTCTTTTAATTTATCTGATATAAATTCAATTGCTTCAATCGATTGCATAGTTGCCATAACCTTACGTAGAACCCAGACTTTCTGTAATTGTTCTTTGGTAAGAAGTAACTCCTCACGTCTTGTTCCTGATCTAAGAATATCTATTGCTGGATAAATTCTACGTTGAGATATCTCACGATCCAAATGTAACTCCATATTACCAGTACTTTTGAATTCTTCATAAATCACATCATCCATACGCGAACCAGTATCAACTAATGCTGTTGCAATAATTGTCAATGATCCACCTTCTTCGATATTTCTAGCAGCACCAAAAAAACGTTTTGGTTTATGTAGAGCATTAGCATCAATACCACCAGTTAAAACTTTACCTGACGCTGGCGACACTGTATTATATGCACGAGCTAACCTGGTAATTGAATCAAGTAGTATAATTACATCACGTTTGTGTTCAACTAAACGTTTTGCTTTTTCTAATATAATTTCTGCTAATTGAATATGTCTAGCTGCTGGTTCATCAAAAGTTGAAGCAACAACTTCACCTTTAACAGAACGCTGCATCTCTGTAACTTCTTCAGGACGCTCATCAATTAATAAAACAATTAATACTGCATCTGGGTGATTATCGGATATTGATTGTGCTATTTGTTGTAACATAAAAGTTTTACCGCTTTTAGGTGGGGCGACTATTAGTGCACGCTGCCCTTTCCCAATTGGAGCGATTAAATCAATTATCCTTCCAGTTAAACTTTCTTCACCTTTTATATCACGCTCTAAGTTAAGATGAACACTTGGAAATAATGGGGTTAAATTTTCAAATAAAATTTTATGTTTATTCGTTTCAGGTTCACTATCATTAATCTTATCTACTCGAACTAAAGCAAAATATTTTTCACCCTCTTTAGGCATACGGATTTCACCATCAATGGTATCGCCAGTTTGTAGATTAAAACGGCGAATTTGACTTGGGCTTACATATATATCATCATGACTTGCAAAATATGAAGTATCTGGAGAACGTAAGAAACCAAATCCATCAGGAAGGATTTCTAAAACCCCACCACCATAGATTGTTTCTCCAGATTCAGCACGCTTACGTAAGATTGCGAAAATAATGTCATGCTTGCGCATACGATTGGCATTTTCAACCTCTAAAGTTAAAGCCATCTCTAGTAAGTCTTTCACATGTAGATCTTTGATTTCAGATAGATGCATAGATAAAGTCACTCAAATAAAAAATTAAATTGGAAATATGGTTTATGAATTTTGGACTGATTAAATCTCTAGAAATAAAACCCAACCAAGTAAGGATATTCAACGATTGGGTATATTATACTTTAGTCTATATATGACTGTCAATAAATGTTGTTAACTGACCTTTAGGTAGATTTCCAACCTTAGTTCCTACTACCTGACCACCCTTAATTAACAAGATTGTCGGAATCCCACGAACTCCATAAGTTGCAGCAGTTGCATTACTTTCATCTACATTCACTTTTACAACTTTTATTTTACCACTATATTCTTTAGAAATATCATCTAAAATTGGAGATAACATACGGCATGGCCCGCACCATTCGGCCCAAAAATCAACCAATACTGGCAATTCAGACTTTAAAACTTCTGCATCAAATGACACATCAGTTGCGTAAACTACATTACTCATATTTAACCCTCAAAAATAAAATATAAAGTATTATACTATAAAAGCATAATATAAATTTAATAATTTAAACTATTTAATTGTTCGTGCATTAACTTTATAGTTTGGAAATAATCTTCAGTATTAAAGACTGCACTTCCAGCTACAAAAGCATTTGCCCCTGCTTTAGCAATCTCTTTAATATTCTCCACTTTAACCCCACCATCGACCTGTAAGTAAATCTTTGATGATAAATTAGCTTTATCAATAATATCTCTTACCTTTTTAATTTTAGTTAGAGAATGGTTAATAAA
>CALFYC010000065.1 GCA_937952895.1 uncultured Neisseriaceae bacterium | reverse complement strand
GTGGAGGACGGGGAGGTAATTGAAATTGCATACTCCAAAACTATTAGGTATTAACAACTATATAATTGTTAATACTTAATCTTTTCATATAAAAACCTTCTGAGATGCAAATTTTGCTAATACGTTCTTGTAAGACATTAAAATAGTTAGTCAACTTACCAGTTTGAAACTGCCTGCTATTTATGATTATTATAGTAGGGTAAGTGCTTAGAAATTATGTTAACTCTGATAACCTTATCAATGCATTTAGTAAAGTAATAATAATTAGAGCATACAGTGGATTGCATTATAAAACTTCTATAAATGCTATAATTACCCACTAAAACTTTAATGAGTGTCATTTGTATTGTAGCAAAATATTAATGATAGTTATTCCTTATCAAGAAGAGTATAAAGAGGAATTAATTAAATTAATTACCAATATCCAAATTAAGGATTTTTGCCCATAAGTCGTAAAATACAGCCTGATTTAGAGCAAATAATAAATTTTTATAAAAAGGTAGTCGTGGTAGAAATAAGCAAGTTGCATTAATTTTAATGCAAACATTAATTGATTAGGCTAAAATTAATGTAATAAAGAAAATTTACCTTGGAACTATTACTGTTTTTATAGCTGCTTAATGTTTTTATGAAAAAGCTGGCTTTAAATTGATTGATAAAGCAAATTTATCTATAAATTTTCCAATAATGGAATTAGATAAAAATTTTATGTATATGAAATAGTTAGTTAATATTATGGAATTAGTTCGATTAAATAAATACCTTAAAGATCAAAATATCTGTTCAAGGCGCAAGGCTGATGAATTTATTGCTAAAGGTTATATTAAAGTTAATGGCAATATTATTATGGAGCTTGGCTATAAAGTTAATCCACACCAAGACAAAATTGAGGTTCTACCAGAACTTCATAAAGAAACGGCAAGTTTTAGATATATTCTTTTAAATAAACCAATTGGTTATGTATGTAGTAAGGCTAAAGATGAGGGTAAAACTATTTTTGATTTAGTTCCACCGATTAAAAATTTAACTTATGCCGGTAGATTGGATAAAGATAGTCACGGATTAGTTATTTTATCGGATGATGGTAAATTTATTTATAGTATTGCAGGAAATGAATTTAAACGTGAAAAGGAATATGTTGTAAAAGTCGATAGGCCAGTTACTACAGAATTTATTATTCGACAAAGTAATGGTTCGATTATGTTAGATGGTCGTTTGCTTAGACGAGCTAAAGTAGTTCAAATTGATGAGTTTAAGTATAAGATTATTTTAACTGAAGGATTAAATCGCCAAATTCGAAGGATGGCTGAGCATATGGGGTATAAAGTTTTGGATTTACAAAGGGTTCGAGTCGGAAATATTTGTGATTCTAAATTAGCTCTAGGTTCTTGGCGAGAGCTCACTCAACTAGAAGTGAAAAGTTTATAAAAGCATTAAAGGTTAGCTTTTTTATGTGATAAAATACGGTTTTTATTATTAATTGGTTGTCTAGAAAGGGGCTAAGATGGAGTTGAAGGATGTTCAAGCTTTAATTAAGGAAAATGAGGTTAAGTTTATTGATTTGCGTTTTACAGATACAATAAGTAAAGAGCATCATGTTACTATTCCAGTTCATGCTTTAACTCAAGAGTTGATTGATAAAGGTCAGCCGTTTGATGGTTCATCAATTGAGGGGTGGCAGCATATAAACTGTTCAGATATGTTATTAAAGCCAGATTTAACTACAGTTAAATTAGATCCTTTTTATGAGCAAAATACTTTATTTGTTACTTGTGATGTGGTTGATCCAGAAACACAAAAAGGTTATGTAAAGTGTCCGCGTGGGATTGCTAAATCTGCTGAAAAATATTTAAAAGATTCAGGAATTGCTGATACTGCTTATTTTGGTCCAGAGCCAGAATTCTTTATATTTGATTCGGTAGTATGGGGTTGTGATCATAGTGGTTCACATGTGAAAATTTCATCAGAAGAAGCGGCTTGGTCATCTTCAGAAAAAATAGATGGTGGTAATATTGGACATCGTCCTGGAATTAAAGGTGGTTACTTTCCATTATCTCCAGTAGATTCACTGCAAGATCTTCGCTCTGAAGCTTGTTTAATTTTAGAAAGTCTTGGCGTTCCTACAGAAATTCATCACCATGAGGTTGCAACAGCTGGCCAGTGTGAAATTGGAACTCGTTTTAATAGTTTAGTTGCTCGCGGTGATTGGTCACAAATTTTCCGTTATGTAATTCAAAATACAGCTCATCGTTATGGTAAAACAGCTACTTTTATGCCTAAACCAATTGTTGGGGATAATGGTTCTGGGATGCATGTACATCAATCAATTTGGAAAGATGGTAAAAACTTATTTGCGGGTAATCAATATGGTGGTTTATCTGAAACTGCATTATATTACATTGGTGGAATTATTAAACATGCGAAAGCATTAAACGCAATTACCAATTCAACAACTAACTCATATAAACGTTTAGTTCCTGGTTTTGAAGCTCCAGTGATTTTAACTTATTCTTCAAGAAATCGTTCTGCAGGAATACGTATTCCATATACTCATAGTGAAAAAGCTCGCCGTATAGAAGTGCGTTTCCCAGATCCAATGTCAAATCCATATTTAGCATATAGTGCAATGTTATTAGCAGGTCTTGACGGAATCAAAAATAAGATTTCGCCAGGAGATGCAATGGATATTAATTTGTATGAATTATCTGCTGAAGAATTGAAAGGTATTCCTCAAGTTTGTTCAAGTTTAGAGATGGCATTAGAAGCTTTAGATCAAGATCGTGAATTCTTAAAGCAAGGTGATGTATTTTCTGATCGTGCGATTGATTCATATATTGAATTAAAAATGAAAGAAGTAAATTTATTCAGAATGACAACTCATCCTGTTGAATTTTCTATGTACTATAGCTTATAAAAAGCATATCTTTAATATTTAATGAGGTATTAATATACCTCATTAAATATTTTAAGTGTATGATATATGATTCAATTTCTTTATGATAAATTTCCAATTTTTAATTTGCTTATTAAATTTGAGAATAATTATCTTTATGCGATTGAATTTTGTAAAAAAGATACTATCTTATTTGTAGATAGGTTAGATAATAAAAAATTTGATTTTATAAAAAAGTTAATTAGACAACTAGACTGCTATTTAAATGATGGTAAATTTAAATTTGATATTCCTATAGTTGAGCATGGATCATTATTCCAGCAAAAGCTATATGCTCGAATAAGGCAAATTAGATCAGGAACAACAGAAAGTTATTTAAGTTTAGCGCATAAGTTTGCAACGAGCACAAGAGGAATTGGGAATAGTTGTGGAAGAAATAAAATTCCATTATTTATTCCATGTCATAGAGTAATAGCAGTAAATGGGAACTTAGGTGGTTTTATGAATAATAAAGTTGGCTCGTTTGGTTTGCTAGTTAAAAAGTGGCTATTAAAACATGAACAAATTAACTAAAGGATTTTATAATATATGAGTAAACGTGATTACTATGAGGTTTTAGCTTTAACAAAAGGTGCATCTGATGATGAAATTAAAAAAGCTTATCGTAAGCTTGCTATGAAATTTCACCCAGATCGCGTATCCACGTTACCTGATGCGGAAAAAAAAGTAGCAGAAGAAAAATTTAAAGAATTACAAGAAGCATACGCAGTTTTGTCTGATCCACAAAAAAAACAAATGTATGATCAATTTGGGCATGCTGCAGTTGGCGGTAATTCTGCAAGTGGAGGCCCCGGAGGATTTGGGGGTGGTTTTAGCGGTGGCGGATTTGAAGATATTTTTGGTGCTTTTGGTGATATTTTTGGGGGTGGTAGACGTGGGGGCGGTAACTCACGTTCCGGAGCTACTAGAGGTAATGATTTAGAATATCAAATTGAAATCACATTAGAAGAGTCAGCGTTTGGTTGTGAAAAGCAGGTTACATTTCCACGCACAGAGAAATGCCAGGTATGTAGTGGCAGTGGTGCTAAAAAAGGTTCAGAAACCGTTACTTGTAAAACGTGTAAAGGGCAAGGACAAGTTAGATTTGCCCAAGGGTTTTTTTCAGTTCAGCAAAGTTGTCCAGATTGCCATGGAAGTGGTCAGACAATTAAAGATCCATGTAATAATTGCCGCGGTGTTGGTTTAGTACGTGAAAACCGTAAAGTTAATGTTAATATACCTGCCGGAATCGATGATGGATCTACTTTAAGATTAACCGGAGAAGGTGAGGCTGGTCTTAAAGGTGGTAGCAATGGTGATTTATATGTGCATGTAAGAGTTAAAGCGCATAAATTCTTTACTCGCCAAGGCAAAGATTTACATTGTGAAGTGCCAATTAGCTTTGTAACTGCAGCATTAGGTGGGGAAATAGATGTGCCAACCATTAGTAGTGGAGCCGTCAAGCTTAAAATTCCAGAAGGAACTCAAACTAATAATATATTAAGAATTCGTGATAAGGGAATTAAATCCTTAAGAGGTGTTGGACATGGGGATTTATATTGTCATATTTTTGTTGAAACTCCTGTAAAATTAACAGAAAAGCAAAAATCTTATTTAAAACAATTTAGTGAAGAAAGTGGTGGTGAGCATTCAAAGACTCATCAACCTAAATCTAGATCATTCATGGATAAAATAAAGACACTTTTTGAATAGTAAAGTATTGGGGTAATAAAAAATGAGATTGTTAATTACAAAACACAATATAGGGAAACTTGCTGCGCAGTACATATGTAATAAAATTAATGAATTTAAACCAACTGCAGATAAACCTTTTGTTTTGGGACTTCCAACTGGTTCTACTCCAATATCGATGTATCAGCAATTAATTGAATTTTATAAGGAAAAGAAATTAAGTTTTGAGTATGTGATAACTTTTAATATGGATGAATATGTAGGTTTACCTGAATCGCATGATCAATCATATCATTATTATATGTTTAATAATTTTTTTAACCATATAGACATTAAGCATAATAATATTCATATTTTAAATGGTAATGCTGCTAATTTAGAAGAAGAATGTAAGTTATTTGAAGCAAAAATTAAACAAGTTGGTGGTATTCATTTATTTATAGGAGGTGTTGGTGAAGACGGACATTTGGCCTTTAATGAGCCATTATCATCTTTAGTTTCAAGAACTAGAATTAAAAAATTAAATTATAGTACTATCTTAGCTAATTCCAGATTTTTTGATAATAAGATAGAGTTAACTCCAAGTACTGCTTTGACTGTTGGGATTCAAACAGTGTTGGATGCACAAACTATAATAATTCTTGCTGAAGGAATGAAAAAGTCTCATGCTGTTGCAGAAGCAATTGAGGGTCCCATTTCAAGTGCTTATCCAATAACTGCTTTACAGTTACATGATAGAGCTTCTATTATTTGTGATGATTTAGCGGCATATGAATTAAGGTTGAAAACGATTCGCTATTTTGAAAATGTGCGTGATGAATTCTATGAGTTAGAATCTAGTATCTAAGTATCATCATAATAGAAATAGGCGTTAAAAATGGTTGAAAAGTTTATTTGTAACTCAGAGTTTGCTAAAAATGCTAATTTGGACAATGTGAAATATGATGCTTTAATTAAAAAAGCTACTAATAATTATTCTGAATTTTGGGCAGATCTTGCCCGCGAAAATATTATCTGGCATAAAGAATTTTTAAATATATTAGATGAATCAAATGCACCATTTTATAAGTGGTTTGATGATGGTTTGCTAAACGTTTCATATAATTGTCTAGATCGACATTTAGCAACAATTCCAAATAAAATTGCGATAATTAATGAATTAGATGATGGTAGTGTAAAACAGGTTACCTATAAAGAGCTATATCATTTAGTATGTTGTTTTGCAAATGGTTTAAAAGCATTAGGGGTTAAAAAAGGCGACAGATGTATTATATATCTACCTAATAGTATTGAAGCTGTTGTGGCAATGCAAGCTTGTGCCCGAATTGGGGCTATTCATTCGGTAGTATTTGGTGGTTTTTCAGCTAAATCAGTAAAAGATAGAATTTTAGATGCAAAAGCTAGTTTTATAATTACTGCAGATAGTCAGCAAAGATCTGGTAAAACTTTTCCACTAAAAAATATTATTGATGAGGCTATAGATAATCAAGTATTAACAATTAAGAATGTTATTGTACAAAATCGCAATAATTCAAAAATTAATTGGATTGAAAATCGAGATATTGATTGGAATAATTTAATAAAAGATCAATCAGATACTTGTGAGCCAGAGATTGTAGAAAGCGAGCATCCTTTATTTATTCTATATACATCAGGTAGCACTGGGACTCCAAAAGGAGTGCAACATGCAAGTGCTGGATTTTTATTGGGTGTAATTACTACAATGAAATGGGTTTTTGATATTAAACCTACTGATATATATTGGAGTACAGCGGATGTCGGTTGGATTACTGGGCATAGTTATATTGCATATGGTCCATTAGCAACTGGGATTACTCAGGTAATTTTTGAAGGTGTGCCAACTTATCCAGATGCTGGGCGCTTTTGGCAAATAATTGAGAAACATAAAGTATCAGTGTTTTATACAGCACCTACAGCATTGAGAAGTTTAATTAAGCTTGATCCAAATCAGCCTCAAAAATATGATCTTAGTTCACTTAGATTACTAGGTTCAGTTGGCGAACCTATTAATCCAGAAACATGGTTATGGTTTTATGAAGTGATTGGAAATAAAAAATGTCCAATTGTTGATACTTGGTGGCAAACTGAGACTGGATGTAATATGTTATCTCCGATTCCAGGAGCTACTGGATTTAAACCAGGGTCTTGCACTAGGCCAATTCCAGGGATTATTGCTAGTATTATCGATGATAGTGGTCAAGATGTTGGGGTTAATTCTAGTGGTTATTTGGTTATTAAAAAACCGTTCCCTTCACAAATTAGAACCGTATGGAATAATCCAGAAAAGCTAAAATCAACTTATTATCCAGCCAGTATTGCGGATGGTAAATACTATGTGGCAGGAGATTCAGCAAAAATAGATGAAGATGGATTTTTTTGGATACAAGGTCGGATTGATGATGTGTTAAATGTATCTGGTCATAGGTTGGGGACCATGGAAATTGAATCCGCATTAGTTAGTAATCATAAAGTAGCTGAGGCTGCAGTTGTTGGTAAAACTGATGATATAAAAGGGGAGTCAGTTTTTGCTTTTGTGGTATGTAAAGGACAACTTAAACTTTCTATAGAAAAAACTGAAGAATTAAAGCAAGAATTAAGAGCTTGGGTTGCTAAAGAAATTGGAGCAATAGCAAGACCTGATAATATAAGATTTGTTGACTCACTACCCAAAACTCGATCAGGAAAAATTATGCGTCGAATTTTGCGTAGTATTGCCAATGGCATTGAGATTACCCAAGATGTGTCGACATTAGAAAATACATTAGTGGTTGAATGGCTCAAGCAAAGCAATAGTGATTCAATAACTAAAAAAGATTAGTTACAGAATTAGTAAGTCTAATCTTTGGCATTATAATAATTTGAATTTAGATACATTTGATATAAGTGTTTAAATAATACAACACTGATTGCCGTTAATGGAAGGGCTATAATAACTCCAATCAGTCCAAATAAATTACCACAAATAATTAATGCAAAAATAATCATAATTGGATTTAATCCGATAGAATCTCCTATTAGATATGGTGTAGCAACAAAATTTTCGATTAGGCAACCAACGCCAAATATACCTAAAAGTATTGCAATTTGTGTTATCCCAGTAAATTGACTGAAACCAAGCATTAATGCCATTACGATACTAATAGAAAATCCAATATATGGAATAAATACCAAGATCCCACAAATAATTCCAATAATTGTTGCCGCTGGTAATCGGGCTAAATTTAAAGTTACTACGTAATATACCGCCATTACTAAAATCACTAAGATTTGGCCACGTAAATAAAATGATAATGATTTATCAATACCATTCATTAGATTAGATATGTTGTTAAAATAGCGTTTAGGGATTAAACCAAAGAAAAAATCAACAATACTATTCCAGAATTTAATTACGTAAAAAAGTATAAATGGCATTAATACAAAGTCAATAAAAGTTCCAAGCGCTTCTAACCCACCTTTGGCAATTGGTAAAATACTATTTATACTTAATTTACTTAATGCACCTTTAGTTACCAAATAGTTTTTAATCCAATTTTCATCGACCATAAGTTTTGCACCAAATTTGGCATTAATATTTGCTAGAATTTTAATATTAATAAAATTAAGTAAATCTGGAATATGCAACGCGATTTCTCGTATTTGGTTAAGCATAATTGGTATGAATGTAAGTGGGATAATTATAATTAATACTAATGTTATAATGCTCACACAAAACCCAATATAAGAACGTTTAAAATGATATTTATTTTCTAATTTAATAATCAGGGGGTTTAATATATAAGCCAATGTAAATACAATAACTAATAAAATTAAGCTTGTTCGGAGTGCAAGTGCTAATAAAAAGCTTAGGCAAATAAACCCCAACAAACTAAATAGAGCAACTAAAATTCTATGTGTATTAGAAGATATATTCATTTTCATCCATAATTTTAAATTGGTTCTGTCAATCAATAATTGAGCGAATAATTTTTGCGGGATTTCCACCAACAAGAGTATTAGGTGGAACATCTTTAGTAACCACAGATCCTGCTGCAATAACTGAATTTTCACCTACAGTTACGCCACCAATAATTACAACTCCAGCTGCAATCCAAACATTATTCTTAATTACAATAGGTTTTCCGAGAACATAATCAAAACGTTCCAATGGCGATACTGGATGACTTGCGCTAATGATGTTTACATTTGGGCCAATCATGACATTATCACCAATATGAATCTCAGCAAGATCATATATAGTGCAATTTTGATTAATAAATACATTCTGACCTATATGAATTTCAAGACCTGATGCGGTATAAAATGGTGGAATCAGTCTGAAATTATTATCAACTTTTCGGCCTATTAGCTCACTAAATAACTCGCGGATTTTATCGGCATCATCAAATGTAAGCTGATTAATAGTTGGAGTAATTGCCATTGCTCGTTCAGTGCTTTTAAAGAAAGCTTCAGCCTCAGGTGTTCGCATCCGTATTATTTTCGTGCCGTCTTCAGTGGGCATTAATATGTTCCTATTCGAATATATTCATTTCCTGTTCTAGCCATTCTTGTTCTTTGGGATTTAACAAATTCTTTACTTTTCGTTTAATTTGAGCATAATATGTATCTATTTGATTTTTTTCTTCTTGAGTTAATAATTCTAATTTAATTAGCTTTTTGGCATATGGAATAAGAGTTAAATTTTCAAATTGATAAAATGGGCCAAATCCAGAATTTTGTTTAGATAAATCTTCGGTTACTAAGCATAAATTTTCTATACGGATGCCATGTGATCCATCAATATAAACCCCAGGTTCGTTGCTTACAATCATCCCTGGAATTAATGCAACAGTAGAAATTGCTTGGGAAATTTTTTGTGGACCTTCATGAACACATAGGAAGCTTCCCACTCCATGACCAGTTCCATGGCGATAATCAAGATGATTTGACCAAAGATACGATCTAGCAAATGCATCTAAATGTTCACCACGAGTTCCTTTTGGAAATTTAGCTCTACCTAAGGCTAAATGGCCTTTTAATACTAAGGTATAGTGAAGCTTTTGTTCTTCGGTAGGGTTGCCAAGATGGATTGTGCGTGTGATGTCAGTGGTTCCTTCTGTATACTGTCCACCCGAATCAAGTAGAAATAGGTTTGAGTCATCAATTTTTTTATTAGTTTTATCGGTTACTCGATAATGAATAATTGCACCATTACTACCAAACCCACTAATTGTTGCAAAACTTTCGCCTACAAAATTTGGTTGATTTATTCTAAATGAATGTAATTTATCTACACATGATAATTCATCAACGCCATTTTTCCAATTATTATCTAACCAAGATAAGAAGTTAATTACAGCTACAGCATCTTTTATATGAGCATATTTAGTTCCAGATATTTCTGCCTGATTTTTAGATGCTTTTTCAAAAATAATAGGTGATTTATTAAAAATAATTTCATTATTATCATTAATTAAGTCAAACATCCAATAATTTGCAACTTTATCATCGATCCAAATAGAACCTCTGATTTTTGCTAGATGTTCACTAAAATCACTATAATTATAAGTTTTTACATCGTTATCTTTAAAAAAAGACGCTAATTCTTGAGTGATTTGGCAATCTTCTATAAATAATTTAACTTCATTAAGACCAATAATTGAGTAGCTAATTACTAGTGGATTATAACTTATATCTGAACCACGAATATTAAATAGCCAAGCAATTTCATCTAATGCATTTAAAATTATAAATTCAGCATTATGACTAGATAAATTTTTACGTAGCCATTCTAACTTATTAGTTAAATTTTTGCCTGTATATTCATCAGCTAAATGATAGGCTTGATTTCTAGGTAAATCTAATTTTTCGCCTAATTTTAATTTGCAAGTATCTATTAAATTTTCATTGAGGTTAATCAATTTACCTGAGATGTTTTGCATTAATGCTTGTAGGTTTTGTGCTCTGTTAATTGATACAGTTTGTGGGTCAACTGCAAGAATTTTACCCTTTGCATTTTTCTGTAACCATTCTTCAGTTTCTGGCGCAAAACTAGTTTGTTTCATTAATGTATAAGATAATGGATCTAATTGTTGCTCAGCTTGTAAAAAATATCTCCCATCTGTCCATAAATAAGCATGATCAAGCGTTACAATAACTTCTCCAGCTGA
Source organism: uncultured Neisseriaceae bacterium (assembly GCA_937952895.1). Classification (GTDB taxonomy): domain Bacteria; phylum Pseudomonadota; class Gammaproteobacteria; order Burkholderiales; family UBA11063; genus Aquella. The sequence goes on along the minus strand of CALFYC010000065.1, from coordinate 6,955 downwards.
ACCATCAAAATTACTAATCCAAGGTCTTCTTTCCCAACATTTTGGTACATATTCACTATTATGTGCATCAGTAGATGGAATAAGGTACACGTCAATATTATGTTGTTTCATTTCATTTCGTAGTAATTTTAAGCGTTCTTGAGTAATTTTATGGTTCATCATTTATCCTATATATTTTAAATAACAAATAGATTAATTAATTCATTAATTGGAGTATTAATTAATTTATTATAGTTAAGAGCTAGTTCTAAAATTTGTTTTTGTTGTTTAGTTGGAAATCTACGATTTAAATTAGTTTTAAATTTATCAATTAAGAGTGGAATCCCATCTTTACGTCTTACTTTATGACCAATTGGATATTCACAAATAATTTCATCAGTTTTTGAGCCATCAGTAAATTCTATAGTAATTGCATTTGCTATTGAACGTTTATTTGGGTCTAAATAATCTTGACTAAATTTTTTATCTTCGATACAAACCATTTTAGCTCTCAGTTCATCAACTAATGGATTATTTGCAATGTTATCTTCATAATCAAGTGCTGTTAAACGTCCAAATAATAATGGAATGGCTACCATATATTGAATGCAATGATCTCGATCGGCTGGATTTTTTAATATTCCATGTTTATCGATGATCCGGATGGCAGATTCATGAGTGCGAATGGTTATATTACTAATTTCTTTAATTTTATCTTTAACTAAAGGATGTAATTTAATTGCACATTCAACTGCTGTTTGAGCATGAAATTCTGCAGGGTAAGAAATTTTAAATAAGACATTTTCCATTACGTATGATTCATATGGTTGAGATATTCTAAATGGCTTATTTTTAAATGACACATCATAAAATCCCCACTCTTTTGCAGTTAATACTGACGGATAACCCATTTCTCCAGTCTGTGCAATTAAAGCTAATCTCACTCCTCTTGAGGTTGCATCTCCAGCTGCCCAACTTTTTCTAGAACCCGTATTTGGAGCGTGACGATACGTTCTTAATGCTTGTCCATCTACAAATACCAAAGATAATGCATTAACTGTTTCTTGTAAATTTAAACCAAGTAATTGGCAAGTAACTGCAGTTGATGCAAGTTTTACTAAAATAACATGATCAAGTCCTACACGATTAAACGAATTTTCTAAAGCAAGGACCCCTTGGATTTCATGTGCTTTAATCATTGCGGTTAAGATGTCTTTGACTAAAATTGGTGATTTATTTTCTGCTAAATTAGTTCTAGATAACCAATCGCTAATTGCTAAAATAGCCCCCAGATTATCTGATGGGTGTCCCCATTCTGCAGCAAGCCAAGTATCATTATAATCAAGCCAACGAATTAATGTTCCATTATTAAATGCAGCTTGCACTGGATCTAATTGAAATTGTGTGCCAATTACCTTTGCACCATTAGGTACAACAGTTCCTTTTACAATTGGACCTAATAATTTGGTGCAAGCAGGATAACTTAGTGCTTCTAATGCACAACCAAGACTATCTAACAGGCAATAGTGCGCTGTTTCGTAGGCTAAATCACTTTTAATTTCATATTCTAAAACATATTTAGCAATGTCGGTTAGAATTTGGTCAATTGGGACATCATTACTAATATTATTATTAACTACACTCATTTTTTTCCTTATCTTCTTGTAATTGGGATAAATTCACGGTCTTCCGGGCCAATATAGTTTGCGCTTGGTCGAATAATTTTACCATCAATTCTTTGTTCTAAAATATGTGCACTCCAGCCTGTTATTCGGGCAATTACAAATAATGGTGTAAACATGCTAGTTGGGACTCCCATACTATGATAACTAACGGCTGAAAACCAATCTAAATTAGGAAACATTTTTTTACTATCCCACATGGTTTGTTCAATTGCTGCGGCTATTTCGAATAGTAAATTATTTCCACTTAAATTGGATAATTCTTTGGCTACATCTTTAATGATTGGATTTCGAGGGTCGCCAATGGTATAAACTGGATGACCAAATCCAATAATTACTTCTTTATTTTCAATTCTTGCTTTTATATCAGTTATCGCTTCGCTTGTTGAACGGTAACGTTTTTGGATTTCTAAAGCAACTTCATTTGCTCCGCCATGTTTAGGTCCTTTTAGTGCACCAATGGCTCCAGTTATTGCTGAATATACATCTGATCCAGTTCCTGTTATTACACGTGAAGTGAATGTTGATGCATTAAATTCATGTTCCGCATATAAAATTAATGAAATATGCATAGCATGTACCCATTTATCTGTTGCTGGTTTTCCATGTAATAAATGTAAAAAATGCGCTCCAATTGAATCATCTTCAGTTTCAACATTGATACATTTGCCGTTATGAGAAAAATGATACCAGTAAAGTAATATTGAAGAACATGAAGCTAAAATTTTATTGGCGATTTCACGTGCTAAGTTAATATCATGTTTATCATCTTCAGGAAATATGGTTCCTAAAGCTGATACTCCAGTTCTTAAAACATCCATTGGGTGAGTATGCGCAGGTAGTTGTTCTAAAATTTTTTTAAGATTATTGGGTAATCCACGCAATCTTTTTAATTCAAGTTTATAATTGTTTAATTCGCTTTTATTTGGTAAGTAACCATAGATTAATAGAAAAGCAATCTCTTCAAATTCACAATTAGTTGCAAGATCTAAAATATCATATCCTCGATAATGTAAATCATTGCCGCTTTTACCTACAGTGCAAGTTGAAGTATTTCCAGCTTCTACCCCAGATAATGCCACAGATTTTTTTGGTTTAAATCCTGGTTTTATATCTTCCATGTTAAATACTCCTATTTTTTATAATTTACTTTTTGCTAATTGATCCAAAATTTCTTCAAATTTATGATATCCAAGATGTGTATATAGCTCTTCACGTGTTTGCATAGTATTTATTATATTAGCTTGGGTTCCATCTTGAATGATTGATTTGTATACATTAAGTGCTGCTTGATTCATGGCTCGAAATGCAGATAATGGATATAAAATCATATCAATCCCAACTTTATCTAGTTCATTTTTAGTAAATAGGGGAGTCATTCCAAATTCAGTAATATTTGCAAGAATTGGTACTGAGATATTTTTCTTGATAGTTGCATAGTCTTCTAGCTTAGTTACAGCTTCAGCAAAAATCATATCAGCACCGGCATTTACATAAGCATTCATCCGTTCAATTGCTTTTGGCAATCCTTCATTAGCAATGGCATCAGTTCTTGCCATAATTACAAAATTATCGTCAGTTCTTGCATCAACAGAAGCTTTTATTCGATCTACCATTTCATTAGTTGCGACAATATTTTTATTCGGTCTATGTCCACAACGTTTTGCTTGTTCTTGATCTTCAATATGACAGGCACTAGCTCCTGCTTTAATTACTGATTTAATTGTTCTTGCAATGTTAAATGCATTTCCAAACCCGGTATCAATATCAACCAATAAGGGTAAATCACAAACATCTGTAATCCGATTAATATCAACTATTACATCATTAAGATTTGAGATTCCAAGATCAGGAAGTCCTAAAGATCCGGCAGCAACACCTCCTCCAGATAAATATATTGCTGAGTATCCTGAATGCTTTGCAAGAAGACTATGGTATGCATTAATTACTCCAGGAATTTGAAGTGGTTTATTATTTAGGACTGTTTGATGAAAGTTCTTAGTTAAAGCCATTTAAACCCCATTATTTAAAAGCATTAGTGCCATTTGCTAAACTCGGTAAATTTAAGTGCTTAGCTACAGTTTGGCCAATATCTGCAAAAGTTTTTCGAATACCAAGATTTTCGTTTCTATTGTTATGATAAACTAAAAATGGAATATGTTCACGTGTATGATCTGAGCCAGGCCAAGTAGGGTCACAACCATGGTCAGCGGTTAAGATTAGCATATCTTCACTTGACAAATTCGCGATTATCTCTGGGATACGTGTATCAAAATACTCTAAAGCAGCTTTATATCCCAAAATATCACGCCTATGTCCATATAACATATCAAAATCAACTAAATTTGTCATAATGATTGTTTTATCATCTAAATATTCTTTGGTTGCTTTAATCGTGGTATCACATAAATTGGGAAGCCCATTTGCTTTTAATTCAATTGATGTTCCTTGATGTGCATAAATATCGCCAATTTTGCCAATTGCAATAGTTTTGCCCCCATTATCTAAGCATACATCAAATAACATTTGTTCATTCGGAAGAATTGAATAGTCTTTTCGGTTTCCTGTCCTAGCATAATTTTGTGGGTTATCTCCTGTAAATGGTCTGGCAATAACTCTTGCAACATTATAAACATCTAATTCTTGTCTTGCTATCTCACATAGTTTATATAAATTGTCTAATCCAAAATATTCTTCGTGACATGCAATCTGAAATACCGAATCCGCGGATGTATAAAATATCGGAAACTTAGATGTTATATGTTCATCACCTAAATTGCGAATAATATCTGTTCCTGATGCATGACAATTGCCCAAGTATCCCTTAATTCCAGATTTATTTATTATTTTATCTAAAAGTTCTTTAGGAAAGCTATTTTGATGACTGGTAAAATAACCCCAATCAAACCTAACAGGGGATCCTGCAATCTCCCAGTGTCCGCTGGTTGTATCTTTTCCGGAGCTTATTTCCTCACATGCACCATATGATCCATGTAAATTATAAAGAGTATTATCACAGTGTAATTGCTTTTGATTTACTTGATTGTATGATTTTCCCAATCCCAAAGATAATAAATTAGGAATTTTAAATTCAACCTTATTTTCAAAGCAATATTGATCAATATGACCTAATGTGTCACTTCCAGAATCATTAAATTTTTTAGCATCAGGTAATGCTCCTATACCAAAAGAATCAAGAACTATTATAATTGCTCGTTTTTGCATGTTTTATTTATCTCTTTTAGTAACTGGCGTGAGAGTTATTTGAACTGCCAGATAGTATATTCATTACATCAGAAAGTAATGCCGATGCACCAAATCTAAATTTTTCTGATGATATCCAATCTTTTCCCATTAAGTTTGCAGCCAGATCAAGATATTCAATAGCTTCTTTTACTGTTCTGATTCCACCTGCGGCTTTAAATCCGCAATTAGTCCCACTTGATTTAATAACTTGTAACATAATTTCAGCTGATTCAAGAGTTGAGTTAACTTTAACTTTTCCAGTAGATGTTTTTATAAAATCAGCACCATTATCAATACTAATTTTACTTGCAAGTTCAATTAACTCTTGAGTTTTTAATTCTCCACTTTCAATAATAACCTTTAGCGTTTTATTTTTGCATATTTTTTTAGCGTTAAAAATCATTTGTGCACCAATAATATTATCGCCATCAATTAACGCGTGATATGGAAATACAATATCAACTTCATCGGCACCACGATTGATTGCAAGATCAGTTTCATATAATGCAATGTCTAGATCAGTTGAACCATGCGGAAAATTAGTGACAGTTGCAATTTTAATCTTTTGATTATGCTGTTTAAAATATTCTTTAGCATGTTGGATAAATCGTGAATAAATGCAAATGGCAGGAACATTGCCAAATTTAGAATTTGCATTTTTACAAAGATTGGTAATTTTTTCTGGGTTATCATTATCATTTAATGACGTTAAATCTATTAATCCGAGAACTTTTCTTGCTTGATCTTGCATCATTTTTCTTCTTTCTATGCGAATTCTGGGGCATCATCAAAATCTTTAATCTTTGCTTCAAAGTTATCACTATTAATTTGTTGATTAAAATATTCAACCATAAATTTTGGTAATTTCAATAGTGATTTTTTATGATCCATGCTTAAAGTTATAAATCCTGCGTGACCACCAGTTTTTGTTCCTACAAAACGAATGCTTGGAGACAATTCTTCTTTATCTGGCCATGAATGTACGGGGATCATTGGATCATTTTGTGCTTGTAAGATTAAAGTAGGGGTTACAATATTTTTAAGTGATTTTATACAACTACACTTTTCATAATATTCATACTCATCTTTAAAATTGAAAGTTTTACAGATATAAGTGTCATTAAAATCACTTAATGTTTCAATTTTCCGATCTAAATGAAGAAATGCATCTTTAAATATTTCTGCATAAGCTTGCATTTTAGGTAATAAGCTATTTAGAAAGTGTTTTACATAGAGATGCTTATTAATTAGATTATTATCTAATTCACGAGTGCAAGCTTCTAAATCAAAGGGGACAGAAATTGCTATGGCTGCATTAACTGGGTTATCTGGGTTTTCACCTAAAAATTTTAGCAACATGTTGCCACCAAGTGATACCCCAGATGCAAATAATTTTTTTGGAGTGCGAGCTTTTATTTGCGATAAAACCCAAGATAAATCATAGATGTCCCCAGCATGATAAAAGCGTGGTTTCCTGTTAATTTCATCACTACAGCTCCTATAATGCGGCACAACACCACGCCAGCCAATTTGTTCTAAATAAAACATAATTCTTCGTGCATAATGACTTTTTGAGCTACCCTCAGTGCCATGAAATAATACCAATGTTGGTTTGTCTATAACATCTTTATTAACCCAATCTAAATCAATAAAATCACCATCTGGTGTATCTAACCGTTCACGGGTATAGTTAGGTTCAATATTTTGAGTTAGATATACTGGAATAATAGTATTTAGATGACTATTTGATAGTATGCTATTTACATTAAAATTTAATTTAGGAATTCGCATAATTTATTTTTCTAAAACAAAATTGAATAATAAATACATTCATATTTAAAAAGACGTTAAAATATTAAAATATTTTATAAATTACCTATGACTCTTCATAATTTAATCTGTTTTATAATATTTCGAAAATTTTCTTGATAACAAAAAATAGCTTTAAATATATATATATATCATGCCCCTTTCCTCAGCTCTATTCATTAAATATTCGTTTTCTCCTTCGAATCTAATCATAAAATAAGGGATTATGAATAAAGCTT
>CALFYC010000064.1 GCA_937952895.1 uncultured Neisseriaceae bacterium | reverse complement strand
AATAGCAAATGTATTTAATATATTATCATAATATTTAAAAGAAATAAATCTACATAGAATAAGTTGTACACAAAGGGCAATTACAACTTATAAAATGAACACAAATTTTACCATCAGTTTTTACGCCATTTCCATGACATTGACTACAAAGCCTGTGAAGGCAATGCTTTTTTGGAATTCTTCCAATATGACCATTTCTATCTACTATTTCTGAAATTGCATTATAAAAATCTTCAGATGAATTAGTTTTCTGTTGACCTTCTATTTGGTAATAATCTTTATTAGCAATTCTTTGCATAAATTCAGCAACACTAACTGACATATAATATCCTTTTAAATTAATAATTACTTAGTTCATTCTTGACTATGCGGCTACCGTATAACCAATGCTTTGCATCAGGTTGAACATGGCCAGATCTGACATATTTAGCAAAACACATTTCAAAATCATTATAAGAGATATCAGAAGTCAATCTTATAACATATCCCTCGTGATCATTTGAGAATTTATCAAAAGACAAATCAATTTCTTTTTGATTATATATTCCATGATAAATAACCTGAACAGGATGAATTTCTAATAAATCAAACCATTCTAGTGTTTTGTTCCAAGAAAGACAGGTATTGGTATTATCCCAAATAGAAAATCCATAAAAATATGATTCTAAATCTTTATAATGAATAGAATGTTTAGCATAAAGATTCTCGCCACATATTCTCCAAAATTCTGGAATATTACCATATATTTTATGATATGCTAAATTTTTAACATAGTCCCTACTTACATGGTTATTGCTATCTAAAGATCTTGCATGATAATAATCATTATAAATAGAAGTGCAATTATGCACTAATATACCATTAGCAAAATAATTATGAGAATCTGTTTCTATATCATATTTATTAGTATATCTTAAATTTGTCAAAACATTTAGAGATAAAATTTCAACATCTATAAGTTCTTGTGTAACGGCAATATCATGATCAAGAATAGGTTTTACATTAATACCGCGATGTTTTTTTGGCAATTTATATTGCATAATTTCTGGAATATAATTTTTAATTAATTCGCAAAAAACATCAACAGACGCAGAAGAAATATGCAAATAGTTATAACCATCTGAATTAGTTAATGTTGTTTTAATATTAAAATTTGTAAAAATTTCTTGGAGATTAATACAAGACTGTTTATCATAATTGCAAACAGAAAAATGCATTCTAGGTTTTTGCTTTTTGTTTTCAGTTAAATTACCATCATCCATATACAAAACAGCCAAAGATAAAGGTGTAACTTGATCAATTAATGACTTTGGAATAATCTTAATATTATTAACTAACATTTCTTTGGATAAGTTTTTAATCCAATTAAAAGATTTGGTCCATGATTTATATTTAATTTTTTTACTAAAACTATTTAGATTTTTATCTAATAAGGAATTAGAATATGCAGTAGTCAAAGATGAATTAATAAAATCTGAATATTCTTTATGATCTAATTTATGAGTATATTGAACTTCTTTTCTATCATGATTAAAGCTTCCATCTCCAAGTAATTTCCCAATTAAAATTTCTTTTTGAATTTGACTAGGTTCGTAATATTTTACATAATGAGAAAAGCTTGATCCAACTATGGCATCTTTAGCTTTTATATATGAATTATTAACAAATAGCTCATGATTCTCGGTGCAAATTATATATTTTTTGCTATTTTTATGTGGATCTTTAAAATAAATTTTTAACCACTTGTCAGTTTTGCCATTATTAAATATATTTAAAACAGTAGATTTGACTAAATTGTTTTTTGAATCAACCCCAAGTACAACATCTCCATTTTTAATATCTGAAATATTTTTAGCAGAACCATCTGACATTAATATTGGAGTAAAAGATGGAAAGCATTCACCATCCATTTTTAAAGTAACCACAACTTCTTTATTATCAAAGAATTCTACATTTTTATGAATTTTGTCGTCATTTGTAGAACCTGGACTATGGGGCAAATGTGGAGTCCTTGGATATTTGTGTAAAAAGTTCAAAGTCTTGTTCATAGCACACCCAATGTTTTTGTAAAGATTGTTTTCCTATCTGTCTTTTAAATCTTATAGCATTAGTAATATTGCCTCTTGTAAAGCCAAGGGCTTCTGCTGCAATAGTAGCATTCTTATATTTGCTAACTATTTTATAATTTTGATCTACTAAGATGTGTCTAGTCTTTGTCCAGTATGGAATTTTTATAATTTGCATTTTTATCTCTTTTATTTAAAACATATTTTTTCAAATTAAAAGCATACCCGCAGCAACCACAAGACCATTCTGGACCAATAATTTTACCTTTAAGTTTTATATTACCTAAAGGTAGATGTTTTGGACCACTTTTCATTTTGCACTATGATTTAACCCATTTAGATAGCCATATAAATAAGCTAAACATATTGATCTACTAATGCCATTGCCATCTGTTGCCAGGTTAATGCACTGAAATTGACATTCATCAATTTTATAATATATGTTATACCACTCTATTGTTCTTTTGCCACTAAATAATCTTTTATCCGTATACTTAGTGTGTTCTATTATTAATGGAACATTTTTTGAAACAATCTCTTCCAACAAAGTAGCAATTTCTTTATCTTCTAGTGGTTTTTGAATATGTCTGCCTAATGATATTAATGGCATTTAATACATCCTTAAATGTCTTGTAAGTGGGTCTATTAGTTCAGACTTATGAGGTCCTATTGCAACACATGTTATTGTTTTTTCTCCGTTAAATACGGTCTTACCATTATCGACAATTAATGATGTGTTTAAATTTAATTCTTTTGCTTTTTCAAAAATTTGCAACATTTCTTCTTGAGTATCTACAGCTAAAACTATTTTAGTAAATTCATTTTCTATCCAATAATGAACATCTGAATTTGCTTCATAAGATAGTGTTTTAAAAACTGTTCCCTCTTCTTCAGAAGTGTGATGTGCTAAATTTAATATATTTGCTAAAGCGGCATGTGCAACTTGAGCACTTAATTTGCCTGCTTCCATATGGCCACGAACAGCCAATATAACTTGTTTTACGTTCATTTTATTATTTTTATTAAAGGTCGCTTGACCAGGACTCGAACCTAGAACTCTCGATTAAAAGTCGAAGTATCTGTTATTGTTGCAACACGCAAATGAGTAGAAGGGCATAACAGTAACGTTTAGTGCTTTTCCTATTAAGCTATCAAGCGATATTATTCATTTATTATTTGGCCTGCTAGGAGAGACTCGGCGGTTGATTTAATTTTAATTGACTGTATAATGGAGGCCTAGTCAGGAATCGAACCTGGATTGACAAACATTATTATTTAGCTATACTATTCGAATAGCTAGATTAATTGGCCCGCTTGAGAGGGATCGAACCTCCATTGACTCCAATTACTCGACTACGGGGTAGAAGCCCGTTGAGGTACAAGCGGAATAAAACTTATACAAAGAGAAAAATATGAATTGTATTTATTGCAATAAAGAAACAACCAATCCAAAATTTTGCTCAAGAAGTTGTGCGGCAAAATACACTAATGTCGCATCACCAAAAAGAAAAATTACAAGAATTTGTTCTTTTGAAAATTGTACAAACCTAGTTGCAAATCATAAAACAAGATTATGCAAAGAGCATTTTGGTCAAAAAAACACAACAGAAAAATTAAAAACAACCACAATTGGTGCGTTTAGAGAAATAAGAAAAGCTAAAGGAGAACATCCATCATGGATTCATGCAAATATTAGAAATCTAAACAGGTCATGGAATAGAGATTTAATAACTAAACCATGTGCAAATTGTGGATACGACAAGCATGTTGAGCTATGTCATATTAAAGCAGTTTCGCTATTTGATGACACTGCTCTCATTGGCGAAGTAAATCATCCAAGCAATATTATCCAACTTTGTCCAAATTGTCATTGGGAATTAGATAATAATATTTTAGATTTAAAAAACACAGGCATATAGATTGTTTTTGTTGTTATATAATCTATACACCCGTGAACAATATGTCAATCACACTCCCATACTCCAATTACACGATTAACGACGGGGTAGAAGCCCGTTGTGATACTAGCAGATATTTTGAAAATCAATAAAACATAGTATATATGTTTTTATTACATTGATTAGAAAAATTATTTATACTTCTTTTTCGATAATACCTAATTTAATTGCTTTTTTATTATCAAAAAACCAATTCTTTTTTTGCCTTACTGCTGCTTGTAGTTTTTCGTCCATTTCTCTGGCTATTTGTCTACTTGCAGTTCCTACGTCTTCCATAGAATCAAGTGCATCGTGAGCGTTACCGCTCACAAGTCTTTTAATTTTTTGCCAAAGGCTCATAATTAATTTGTCTCGTTAAGTAAAACTAATAAAAGATCTTCCAAGCAAAATTTAGAAATATCTTTAACTTCTTTAATTTCTGCAGCTTTAGTCATGCTTTCTAAAATATTTTGCAAAGATGTGCCGTATGTTAATAATTTAAAATTAGCAGCAAATTTCAAAGTTGCTGCTTTTAAATTTGTATTTACAACTTTTAAAATTGCTTCTTGAGAAACAACCATCATTGAAATTTTATCAATAACTGGCAATTTAGAAAAAGCAATACCATGCTCAACACTGGCAACATCTGGCAATTCTTTTTCTAAAGATTTGTTAAGACGATCAATAGCAACTTGTACACCAACTTTGCGGTTATAAGAATCTGTCTTATTACAATGAGCAATTGCAACTAAAATATTTTTTTCATGCAAAGTATAAACAATAGTTTTGCCACCCTTGTTGTCTTTGCTGTCTGTTTGTAAGTGGATAATTCCACATTGTTCTTTGGTAATCATTTTTAAAATTAAACCTTAAAGTAATACTGGTTGAGAAGTAGGAAGCATTGCTACGGCTGTTACTTTTAAAACAATAAATTGTTTTCCAGGGTTAGCAGATGCTAAACGTTTTGCTTCTGATGTTGCTGTTTCTTCATTAAAGTGTTGCTTTGGATTTGTAGCAAGACTTGTATTTCCAGATTGATCTACAGACGCAACAATATAGTTTCCGCGAGGTATATGTGCTTTTGGCACAAATTGATTTTTTTGCATAATTAGCCTTTATAATAAAATTGAGATAATTTTTGAGCATCTTTTAAATGCACAAATCCAGATGTTGATAAATGTCCAGTAAACCTCCCAATAGGAAAATATTCATTATCTATCATGATCACTGCAAATTGATCATTGTCATAAAATACAACGTTTTCACCTTGCAGCCATAGGGGTAAATCTTTTTGATTCATACATCACCTTTTAATTAAGAAAGAGCTATAAGTAATTAAATATAAACAAGTTGTTTTACTGCTGGAATCGAACCAGCTGTTTTTTCATTATAAGTGAAATGTCATACCATTTGACGAAGTAATTGTTTATTGCGCAATATAGCTCTTTAAAAATACATCTAAGAAATAATCATGAACAGTATTTTTCAAGCATAAACGAAGTAACTGTTGCATTTTGCAATAAATGTATTTTTAGAATTGTCTCCCAAAAT
>CALFYC010000063.1 GCA_937952895.1 uncultured Neisseriaceae bacterium | reverse complement strand
TTTTTATTGCTTTATCCATCTTAATTTTATTAACCAAACAAATTTTTGCAATCAATTATTGTCCTCAGGTCTCAGCTATCAAATGTGATATTAAAAATGGAACCTGTCAATTGCCTAGCCAGTACAAGAATTGGCAAATCGTTAATCATGTACTTCTTGATGGTCAATTATTAACAGCATTTAGTAATGCATCTATCTTTAATGATCGTGATTATGAAGGGACTTTTGGAGTAGTTGAGTGCTTCTACTCTGGACCAGATCATGCTTCGGTAGAACTTAAAACTCGCACTACTAAAAATAAACAATTTTTCTTCCCACATAAATCAGGTAATTGGAATGAAACCGCAGAACCAAATTCATTATCTTATTATAACTGTATTGCTAATAATCCAAAATCGTGCGGTTTTACTGAAGCTTCAGCTAAATAATTTAAGGGAGTTATGGTGATTTTGTCTACTTCCCATAACAATATTACCAATTTAAACAGATGGGCATACTTCTGAAATCACTAATCTGCTTGTTTCAAATTTACATGGACTCCAAGGTGAGAGAGCATAAGGATCAGTAGCTGGAGTTAGATTCACAGGAATCGTTAATTTAGCTAAACATGCTAAATAATTAACCTTTAATGTGGCACACGCTGCCACCTGCTCTACCGTAACTACTGGTGTTATAACACAGCTATTATAGAGTAAAAGCCCATTGGCATGACAAATTGGTAACATAATCACATCACTCAAATCATCTGCATAAACTGACAGCAATAACATTAATATCATTAAAAATTTACATCTAATAAAATTCATTTCTGATACGCCTTTAGAGTAACATCGGCAGTTAACATAATATTAAATGGATAATTTGGTTTTACTATTAATGTTGGTGCTACATTTAAATTCTTCTGTGTAATCGATAACCCAGTTTGCCCTAATTGTTGACCTAAACTTCCGTATAAAGTCTGACCGACCGTAGGATTATTATCAGTAGTAAGGCCAATTCCTCCACTTTGCACATTTGCATTAGTATTATTCTGACTATACTGCATAGCTCCAGTTATAACGCCCATAATAAAACTAGTTCCAAATATCTGCCAATATTTGTTATCTACGTCATCATAAAAACCAGAATATCCTTCTAAATCAGTTCCGGGCATAGCTTTTAAATTAATAGAGCTTCCATCTTGATAAATTAACCTATTCCACGCAACTAAAATTCGCGTTTGCCCATACGCAATTTTTGAATCATATAGTCCAATTAATTTTGCCCCTTGTGGAATTAATAAATAACGACGACTGATGCTATCATAAACATTTTGTCTAACAACTGCAATCACTTGACCAGCTAAATCAGAGTTAATTCCATTAACCATAGTTGCGGGAATAACTGTTCCAGCCTTTAATTCATATGCACTTCTAGGTGATTGGATTTCTGAATTTAAATAATCATTTGTAGTAGCTTTATTATCGCTAAATTGGGCACTACTTTCATTTGCAATAGATTGACTTAACTCCTTATTCAAAAAAGGAACTCCTGATGAATTATTTTTTTTTGCACTACTTTCATCTATATTAAACATCTTATCTTGCCGATTAATAATTGATGGAACAACACTGTTATCTGGATAATTTGCATTAAATACAACGGTTTTCGCACTATAAATTTCGTGATTACTTACTATAGGTGAAGATGTAACTAGTTTATGCTTTAAATTTAAAAGTGCTTGATTAGTTCTATCATTAAGTTCAATTGGTGGCACGATATCTATATTATCCGGTTTAACCTCTGATGCATTAACTAGACGATGACCAATATTAGATGAGCTATTTTTTAAAACACTCTCCAATGCCTTTTCAATTATTGAATTTGCTGAATTTAATGAGTTAGAATTATTGAAATATAAACTTTCCGTATTCGATTTACTATTTTGTGACTCATGGCTACCAAAACTTCCCCAAATTAAATATACAACAGCCCCAAAGGTAATAAATAGGCTTACCAATATAATTCTGTTTTTAGATAAGCCCTTTAATTTAGGATAATAAGCTAGCATAATTCTTATCCAAATAATCTTGACCAAAATGATCGGTTGTTTTTATGTTTGATTGTAATGATTTGTGCAGTATCATCATAACCATTTACTAATTTAGCCTCATCAAATAATTTATCTACAATATAATAATGATCATTATATCTAAAATTTACCATCTCACATTTAGTCTCACTATCATCACCATCTACTAAAATGCATAATCCCGGTAAATTTTTCGCATCAATACTTTCTGGCATTTGAATATACACACTAATTCCATCATCAAATACTTGTGTAGGCTTCCATTGATAATCATCACCATTTACCGTATAATTATATTTAATCTTACTTATATTTATTTGGGGTTCTAGATACTCTTGATTAGTTGTAAGTGTATTTCCTTGATTGATAGTTTTAATTAAACTCTCTTTATCATCTTCATACTTTTGCACTAATTCTTCAGGATAATAAAAACCAGCTCGCGCAATATAGCCATTACTTGCTGATTTAAGTTTTAGCATATAGGTACGTTTTGAAGTAGTTATGATTAATGAAGTATTAAGACCACCTTCAGATGGCTTTAAAATTAGATGAGGTGTAAGCTTATCTGAACTCCCGGAATAAACTATAGGAATACCCTGATCGCCTTGATTCCAGCGCAAAGAATCTCCAATAGCAATTCCTAGAATTTTTTCTCCAGATTGTAATTCCAAATCACATAAATTCATTGGCTCACACGTAATTATGGGTTCATACTCCCCAAATGGAAATCTAACCACACCATCAGCTTTTAATATCGGCTTAGGTGAATGCCCATTTTGCCATTTTAAAGATTCATCAAGCGCATCTTTGGCAACATCTAATTTATGAAGATAATTAAGTCTAATCGTATCAAGTTTAGAATCATAAATAATCGCTACTGAACCATTAGTTTGAATATTAATTGCGTCTATCACATCATAGATATTTACCATTTGCAAATCTATGTTAATTGTAACCGAGGTTCGCTTACCCCAATAATGTAAAATTTTTAGCTTAGGATCATAATTTTTAAGTTTATCTAAAAGATCAAATATATCACCTGTATAATTAAAATCAAAGATCTGATTACTAAAACCATCTAAATTAGAGTTATTAGTAACATTATCCATATGAGTATAATTATACGCAAATACAGAGGATATAAAACTTAAACAATAAATAAGATGTAGCAACCTCCTCATGTTACCAACCCTTACTATTTATATCTTGTGTTGGATGCAAATAACTAATTATTAAACCGGCAGGATTAACAATTTGAACATTGGGGTCATTAATTTCAACCTTTTTAAAAGTAATCTCCGAACTCCAACTAGTAATTTGTGCTCCATTATCCAAATCTAATTGTTCACTCCAGTCAACAATCCATGAATTACTGCCTGCAATGGGTTTAATATTATGGATTATAACCGTAATTGGTTTATCACCTGATTTACTATATTGATTAATCAACATTTTATCTATATTAGCTTTAAGGTTTGGGTCCAGCATTTTATGCACTAAATCAATATTTCTACGTTTAACTGCAATATCTATGGGAACCTCCCTTAGAGCAACAATAAAATTAGCCAATTGATGTGCTACAATCTTATTATCTATATTTAAGGTATTATTTGCTAAACCAAGTGCTGTCAAATTTCCCAAATCATCTTTAGCAAATACCAAAACTTTATGTTTATCCTGATTAACCATATACATAGCAACAATTGATACAACAAATAATCCTAGAATAGATAATATAGCAAGGTTTTTCCACATAGTTTCATTTTCAATATGATAGGCACGAAGATCATTCCATCGATCTTCTTCTATATGTGATAAGTAAACATTATTTTGACTCTCATGTCCTTTAATAACTGAATTTTTATGTTTTTTCATGTTTGGGTTTCTCATTGAAAGTTAATTGAAGTTGGTTATGATAATCTAACCAATCATTTGCTATATCATTCAGCCCAAAGTGCTTAAGCCAATAATAAGCAAATAGTTCATTGTATTTGTCTTTAATTTCCTTAGCCAGTTTTATATCTGCATTAGATGTACGACCTACAAAGTTATAGCTTGCACTACTTTTAACTAAATCTAATGAAAATTTCCTACTACCTAATTCGCTTAAATAAAAATATTCTCCACGAACTGCATGTGCAATCAAATCAATTTGTCGCGCATTTAAACCCATACGTTTATAATGGAGTGACACTTCAGCAATTGCAGCTTTTTTATTCGGTAAAAAAATTTTAGTAGCACAATTAGAATGTAGAACACTAATCAATTCAGTATATTGAAATAAATCAGCAATTTCTTGGGTAGCAAAAATTATTGCTACATTAAATTTTCTAACCGTTTTGATCCATTCAATAATACGTTCACGAAATAAAGCATGTTTAAAAAATAAAAAACTCTCATCAAAAATTACCAATGTTGGCTCTCCACTATCAAACTGTTTACTAATCACATGGACTAAATAACGTAGCACCGGAATAATCACACGATCACCGTAACTCATTAACTTTCCCATTTCAAAAGCATTAAATAGAGATATCCCAAAATTTAATGGGTCATATGCTGCATCAAAAATTTTATTAATTAGTCCTGAATTTGCTTGATGGGAAATGTTTTCATTTAAAAATTTAGCCTCCGAACTAAACCCAGCTAAAACATTGGCAATTGCTTGGTCATAATCCTGCACCAAGTAACGAAAATATGAAATAGTTCTTCGGTTTAATGGAGTTTCTTCTTTCATTAACTTTAATGCTTTACTAATCGCCATCCGATGAGTATCATTAAATTTATCTTTCATACCACTTAATATGCAAATCTCCTCTAACCAATTTAACGCAAAATCAAAGTCAAAATCCGTATCTAAATTTGCTAATGGCTGAAAATATATAGAATTATCCTCATTACCAATATCATAGAAAGTTCCATTACAGCTATAACACAATGGCAAGCAGCTACGATCTTTATCAAAAACAAAGACTCGTGCATTTTTATACCTAAAATGCTGAGCAATTAAGAAATTTAATAACGTTGACTTACCTGATCCAGTTGGCCCTAAAATTAAAGTATGACCATTATCCTCTACATGTAAGGATAAGCGTAATGGCGTTCCCCCAGTTGTTCGGGCATAAAAAAGAGGTGGATTATTATCCGTATAAAATGAACATGGATTATATTTAAGTCCAGACCAAATCGAAGTACTTGGAATTAAATCAGCTACATTTAAACTATGAATTAGCCATTTACGCACATTAGCAAATGAATAACCAGGCAGTGATCCTAAATAAGCCTCCAACGAATGATGACGTTCAATCTGACTTTGAAACCCTAAATTTCTAAAAACACTTTGGATTTGTCGTGCATTTTGTTCTACTTTATGTTCATCTTCATCTAAAATAATTACAGTTGATGTATAAAACCCAAATTTAAGTTCTCCACTTTCATTTAAAAATTTTGCTTGTTCCGCATCATGGTAATAGCTCTCTGAATGTTGGTTAATTTTGACATTTGAATCAATAGCTAAAGACATTTTAATTGTATCGATTGCACCGATTCGCTTTTGATACCACAAATTGGCAAGTCGATCAATAATTTTAGTACTTTCATATTGATTAATCATAATAAATCTGGTATTCCAGCGATATTCAAAATCAACATAATTTAATCGATCCAAAATTGCGGGGTAGCTTTCACTTGGAAATCCCATAACGGTGACTGCACGAATATATTTATCGCCAATCCTTGGACTTTCACCACCCGTTAGATCTTTGGTGGCTAGAAAATGTTTTAAGAAAGCTTGATGTTGTTTTGGTAATTGTAGTCGTACAATTTCCCCAGTAATGTTATAATTTAAATATGAAAGTAATTCCTGATTCGTCATTTTAACTAAATTTAATTGATAATTAAGTAAATCCGTTACCTCTTGTAAGCGTGATCTAAACTTATCTAGATAATATAAATAATCAATTTTCTCCTCATTGTTATTACGTCTAAATAAAGTTCCAACCTTATTTGTTAAGTTAATTGATGGGCGATATGTAAAACTAATCACATATGAATTTTCATAATGAAGACCTTCACTATTATATAGTTTGCGTCGCTCTTCATCAATTAGCAAAGTTGTAGCATCAGGAAAAGCACAATCACTTTGATTAATATATTCCATAGTGCAATAGCGAATCATGTCAATATGAAATAACCAACCAGAACCCAATAGGTTTAAAGCACGACTAAGCTGATTGGTTAAAATATTTAACTCATCCTCAGTTGAAGTTTCTAAGTCAAATCCGCGATACCAAAATGTAGCTAGAAATGATCCATCCGTTTGAATAATTATCCCATCATCAAAAATCTTTACATACATTAATAAGTCAGATAAGCCAAAAGATTTTCCCGCAAATATTCGACCACTAATAAAATGCTTCAGCCGATTAAGACTAAATAATTTGGATACTACGTTTATCATTCTCTACCTACTCAAAATGGCTAGGCACAAAATCTGGCTTACCTGGATAAAATTCATTAGCTGGGTAATAATCCTGATAATGACGCACATAGCGATATAAACACTTGAAAAATTGTGGATCTTCATCATTAATTTTTCTTACTAAGAGTATGCTTATTAAATAAAAAATTAATACTCCAATTACAATAAACAAGGTTGGATAAGCCATAATTGCCACACCACCTAAACTAACAATTACTGTAAAAATGAGACGTTCACAACCCATAAATAATAAGGATCGGTATAGTGATTTATGTATAACTGATCTACGCATTTTAATTACAACCTAGAAAATAAAGCCAAAACTTGATAGCTGTTCCTGAAAAAATCCAAATGCTGATACCAATAGTCCAACCACAATTAATATTTTACATATAGTTTGTGCCAAAGCACCCTCTAAACGTCCATGACCCAATGCAACAGCAGCACCAACAATCGTTGTAATACCACCCCATTTCGCTGCA
Source organism: uncultured Neisseriaceae bacterium (assembly GCA_937952895.1). GTDB lineage: Bacteria > Pseudomonadota > Gammaproteobacteria > Burkholderiales > UBA11063 > Aquella. The sequence continues at coordinate 1,524 of CALFYC010000063.1, read as the reverse complement.
ACCTTAATCATTCCTTGACCACTAGCTAGCATATCATCCACTCCAGATACTCCTGATTTATCTAATGCTAACACTAACGAACAATATCCCAAAGTTAATAAAGTAAAAATTAATAATTTAAATCGATTCATTGATATACCTCTTATAAAATATATTGAAGTAACAATTTTAGTAAACTCAATATGGTAAATTTTGCGAATTTTCGCAAAAAATGAAAAAATTTTTAATTTAAGTTTTTTTTTAAAACGGTTCAGATAGTTATTCAAAATAGATAAAAATTTATTAAAATAGAGAATTAAATCAAAATAGCTTTTGACAAATTTACGTATTTTCTATTAAAATCCCAACCTATCTAATAAAAATTACCCTTAATAGAGAACCAAATGAAAAAATTATTACTCGTTCTATTGATAATGAGTATCGGCAGTTCTGCAATTGCTGCTGGCAACACTAAAAAAACAAAACGAATGGTGGTTACTCGCTCAAATACTACATCTATGCCAAAGACTGTTGTTAGCACAACCATTCCAATTGAAAGCATTGATAAATCAGCAGTATCTCATCAACCTCGTTTATATTCTTATTCTGCACTAGCAATGAATGCAGATACCGGTCGTGTAATGGTTAGTAAAAACCCGAATGTTAAAATGCCAATTGCTTCAATTACTAAACTGATGACAGCTATGGTATTACTAGATTCAGGGGCTGATTTAAATGGATATGTAGAAATTACTCCAGCAGATGTTGATACATTGAGAAATACTTATTCAAGATTAAAAGTTGGGATGGAATTGAAACGTAAAGATTTATTGTTATTAGCCTTAATGTCATCCGAAAATCGTGCATCATTTGCTCTAGCTAGAACAGCATACCCTGGTGGAATTAGTGTATTTATTCAAAAGATGAATGCTAAAGCACAGCAATTAGGTATGGTTAATACTCAATTCTATGATCCCACAGGACTTACAAAATCGAATCAATCAACTGCAGAAGATCTATCTAGAATGGTTAATGCAGCTTTCCAATATGATGAAATTCGCCAAGATACAACAACGAAAAGTGCAAGTGTTATGCTATCAAGAAATTACATTCATCGCTATATCAACAGTGATGCATTGGTAAGAGCTAGTACATTTTCTATTCAATTATCCAAAACAGGATTTATCAATGAAGCTGGTCACTGCTTAGTTTTATATTCAAAAGTTAGTGATACGCCAGTTATAATGGTATTTTTAAATAGTAGTGGTAAAAGCGGAAGATTACTTGATGCAATCTCAGTTAAAAACTATCTACAAAAATTAATATAATTATTGCTTAGATCTACCCAAGAATATAATATTAAGTTTTAAAAGATTAGATCACATACAAATAAATGTAATCCCATAATATCAGTTGCTAATAAATTAATATTCTGCAAATTTCTAACCGCCCTTACCAAAATTTATATCGATGTATACAACATTGGGGTTAAAACACACTAAAAATATTGCAGCAATAGATTATAGTAACCATATTAACTGCCCT
>CALFYC010000062.1 GCA_937952895.1 uncultured Neisseriaceae bacterium | reverse complement strand
ACGTGTGCTCTTCCGATCTTGACATTTATCTTTAATCAATTTAATATGACTATTACTCCCTCAATATACATAGAATTAGCCGAGCAATATGAAATTCCTTCCACTAAAGGTGTATTGTAGTGAATTTAGTTGTTGTTGAAAATGGTGGAAGTAATTTATTTTCAATAGTTACTGCATTTGACCGTTTAAATGTAAATTGTATTATAAGCCATGATAAAGAAATTATTGAAAATGCTGATGCGTTAATTTTACCTGGTGTTGGCGCTGCAGGAATTGCTATGCAACAACTAAAGCACCATGATTTAATTAAGCCAATTAAAAATTTTACTAAACCGGTATTAGGAATTTGTTTAGGTTTACAGCTGCTTTATGACTATTCAGAAGAGGATGAAGTAGAATGCTTAGGCATCATAAAAGGAACTATTAAGAAATTTGATAAAACCAAATTAATTGTGCCACACATGGGGTGGAATGATTTAAAGCTTATAAGGTCTAATCGATTAGTAAATGGAGTTAATGCTCAAGATAACGTATATTATGTACATAGTTATTATGCACATTTAAGTGAGGCAACAATTGCTTCATCTACATATGGGGTAGAGTTTTCAGGGATAGTTTGTCAAGATAATTTTTATGCAATGCAATTTCATCCAGAAAAATCAGGTAAAGTGGGTGATTCTTTATTAAATAATTTTATTGGGATCATTAATGATAGTTTATCCAGCAATTGATTTACGTGATGGTAAATGTGTACGTCTTACTAAAGGAGATTTCAATACTACTAAAATATATCATGATAATCCAGAAGTTATTTTAAATCAGTTTACCGAATGTGGGGGATCTTGGGCACATATTGTTGATTTAGATGGAGCAAAAATTGGTAACTTTACGCAACTTGAAGTTATTAAGAAGTTAGTATCTTTATCTTCAATTAATCTACAAGTTGGTGGTGGTATAAGAAATACTGAAGATATTCAAAAGTTATTTGAATTAGGGGTTAAGCGAGTTGTGGTTGGTAGTATTTGTATTAAAGATCCAGATTTAGTCAAAACTTGGCTTAATCAATTTGGGAATGACAAAATCGTTTTAGCACTTGATTGTATGCTAAATGATGCAAATATTCCTATGGTAAAAACTCATGGCTGGCAAGAAGATAGTAAATTAAGCTTATGGGATTTACTTGAAAGCTATGTTGATGCAAAATATATATTATGCACTGATATAAGTGTTGATGGGATGTTATCTGGTCCAAATATAAATTTATATAAAGAATTTAAGGAACGTTTTCCAGAGTTAAAGTTAATTGCTTCAGGTGGTGTAAGTTCGGTAAATGATCTAATAAGTTTACGTAATTTAGATATTTATGGAGTGGTTGTTGGTAAGGCAATTTATGAAGGTAAAATAACTATTCATGAGGCACTTACATGTTAAAAAAACGTATAATTCCATGTCTTGATGTTCGTGATGGAGTGGTAGTTAAGGGTGTTCAATTTCAAAACCATACTGTGGTTGGTGATATTATTGAGTTAGCTACTTATTATTCGAAATCTGGTGCAGATGAATTAGTCTTTTATGATATTACTGCAAGTAGTGAAGGTAAATCTGTAGCCAAAGAATGGGTCAAAAATATTGCAAAAGCAATTAATATTCCATTTTGTGTTGCCGGTGGAATTAGAAGTATTTCTGATGCCGAACTAATTTTGGCTAATGGTGCAGATAAAATTTCAATTAATTCTCCAGCAATAGAAAATCCGAACTTGATTGATGAACTTGCCAAACGCTTTGGTAGTCAATGTGTAGTAGTTGGAATTGATAGCTTTGAAACTAATGGTATTTATCAAGTAAAACAATACACTGGTGATATAAATAAAACTATTATAACTTCAAGGACAATGTTAGAGTGGGCGCTTGAGGTTGAAAGTCGTGGTGCCGGTGAAATTGTATTAAATTCAATGAACAAAGATGGAGTTAGAAATGGTTATGATATAAAGCAAAATGCTTTATTGAGTAAAACAGTTACCATTCCTGTGATTGCTTCAGGTGGAGCTGGAGTAATGGATGATTTTTATAATTTATTTAGTCAAACAGAAGTGAGCGGGGGGCTTGCTGCTTCGGTTTTTCATAAAAAGATAATTGAGATTAATAGTTTAAAAACATATTTATTTGAAAAGAAAATAGCAGTTAGATTATGTTAGATATAAATAAAATAGATTTTAATAAATTAAATGGGTTAATTCCTGCAGTTATTCAAGATCAAAAAACGTTGCAAGTATTAATGGTTGGTTTTATGAATCAAGATGCTGTAATTAAAACTCTTGAAACAAAACGGGTGACTTTTTTTAGTCGCACTAAAAATCGACTCTGGGAAAAGGGAGAGACTTCAGGTAATTTTTTGAATGTAGTTGATATATTACTTGATTGTGATAATGATTCATTACTCATTTTCGTTAATCCGATTGGCAGTACTTGTCATACTGGAGATATATCTTGTTTTGGAAATAAATCACAATTACCTTTAAGCGCAATCGGATTATTAGATAAAATTATAACGGATAGAATAAACACGCCTAAATTGGGTAGCTATACTAATCAATTATTCGATAGAGGTATTAAAAAAATTGCCCAAAAAGTTGGTGAAGAGGGTGTAGAGGTAGTTATTGCAGCATTAAAAGAAACTGATTTAGAATATTTGGGTGAGATGACGGATTTGGTCTACCATGCTTTAGTTCTACTACATGCAAAAAATCTAACTTTAGATGATTTAGCGCAAGTTATTCTCTCAAGGCATCAAGAAAAAATTTCTAAATAACATCCATAATAATTTATCTAGTCACATAGAAATTAAATTATTTGTACATTAGGTAATTCAAGTAGACAAGTGTTTGGGATTTTAATTTTTGAATTTTGTAACCCCAAACTTATAATTAATAATATGTTCTGAATCCATAATCTTAGCTTCAATCAAAATTGGTACATTTTGCGGTAACTAGATTGTAGTAATACTTCCATATTCGATTTGAGTTAATTGTAATTCTTGATCTAAGCTAGCTAAATATCCCATTCACCTAATAAATACACTATTAAAATGAATTTTCTTGGTATCTCCTGCGAAAGCAACCAGATTTATATTATTTATAGCAGAATCAAATTTTAATTACATGATATGTTTTATAATATCGTTTAAATTTTAAAATTACATAGTACCAAACATGCGATCTCCAGCATCACCAAGACCTGGAATAATATATTCATCTTCATCTAATTTTTCATCAACGCTTGCGGTGTATATATTGACATTACTATGGGCTTCTTTTACTTTAGCAATACCCTCTGGTGCTGCAATAATACAAATTAGATTTATATTTTTCGCTCCATGTTCTTTAAGTAAATCAATGGCTGCAACTACTGATCCTCCAGTTGCTAACATTGGATCTAAAAGAAAAATATCCCGTTTTGCAATATCATTTGGTAAACGGCAGAAATATTTAACTGGTAAATGAGTTTCTGGATTTCTGTATATTCCAATATGGCCAATTTTAGCAGCAGGAATTAAATTAACTACAGCATCACACATTGGAAGTCCTGCTCTTAGAATTGGAATAAGGGCTATTTCAGAACTAACTAAAGCTGGTACTTCAGTTGTAGCTAATGGCGTATTTACTTTAACTAATTCAGTTTTTAAATTAGACATTGCTTCATAAGCAATTAATTGTGAGATTTCGTAGATAAGATCACGAAATTGTTTAGTTTTAGTATTCTTATCCCGAATTAAGTATAATTTATGTTGTACTAAAGGATGCTTAATAATTTTAACCATATAAAACCCATTCAAAGTAATTTAATACCTAATTTTATAATAAAATTTTAAAAATATAAATGCCAAGTGCCAATAATAATTAAAGTTAATCTTCCTGAAATATATTGGAAAATTCCCAAATAACTGCAGATAACATAGATAAATCCAAGACTTTGAACCCACGTAATTCTTCAAACATTGAGTTTAATTTATGAATTTTATCTGCTTCTTGCTTAACCCAAGCTCTTGCAAAGTGATCATCTTTTACATTAGTCTTAGTTATTGCTTGCTGGGTTAAACGATTGAATAGTGCATAACCTTCAGTTAATAATGCAGATCTAGATAGAGCTTGCCATTTATTACTTTCTGGTAAGGAAATTAAATTCTTACGTAACCAATCAATTTGTAATTCACGGCCAAGATAAAAATAATTTTCTGCAACTGATTCAACTTTACGTGATGACTCCAAAGCCAAACGAGCTATGTCAATAAACTGAGGAATGTAATTGGTTCTTATTAAGATTTTAGCTAGATCTTCAGGAACATTTTTTGCAATAAAATCATAATACATCTTATTGATATCTGGATAATCTTCAAGTTTAATAATTTCTGAAGATTTTTCCATTAAATGTTTTATATCCGGACCAAATTTGGTAATTAATTTTGGAATTTCAGCTTTCTTACAATTTTTAAGGACCCATCTGGTTGTGCGTTCCAAAGTTTTTTTAAGTCGAATTAATAGATCTACTTGTAAATCTGCATTAACAATGTTATCTAAAGCTTCAATTTGATTAAATATTTTTTCGGCATCGATTAGTTTATAAACTACCCAAAATGCTTTAATTATATTCGAAGTATCAGTTTTTAACTCATCTTGAAAACGTGAAATAAAAGTAATACCCATGCGATTGATAATTAAATTAGCCAATTGGTTTGAAATGATTTCTTTTTTTAGATAATGTTTATCAATATGTTCTGGAAATTTTTCTTTTAATAGGTCCGGGAAATAATTAACTAGTAACTCATGAAATAAATCAGATTCTGTTAATTTAGAATTAAGAATATCACGATCTAAAATCATCTTAGAATAAGCTAATAAAACAGCCAATTCAGGTAAGGTAAGCCCGATACCAATTCGATGTAATTCAACAATTTCTTTATCGCTTGGTAAAAATTCAACGGATCTATCTAATTCTCCACGTTTTTCTAATTTTTCAATAAAATTTACTTGAATAGAAAATAATTCTTTTGATCGACTAACCGCATAACGTAAAATTTGAGTTTGTAGATAGTTATCGCGTAATACCAAATTAGAAACATTATCAGTCATTGATTCTAAAATTTTGTTACGTTCTGTAATATCCATATTAGTGGTTTGCATTACATTTGCAAGTAAAATTTTAATATTTACTTCATGATCTGAGCAATCTACTCCAGCTGAATTATCAATGGCGTCATTATAGATAAAGCCACCTTTTCTTGCAAATTCAATGCGCCCTAATTGAGTAACACCTAAGTTACCTCCCTCAACCACAACTTTTACATTTAAATCTTTACCATTAATTCGTAATTGATCATTAACTTTATCTTTAACCATATCATGAGTTTCGGACTCGGATTTGATATATGTGCCAATACCACCGTTATAAAGCATATCAGCTTTAGCTTTTAAAATATTATGAATTAATTCATTTGGGGTTAATTCATTCACTTCAAGGTTGAGCCACTCTTTAATTTCAGGAGATAATGGGATAAATTTATTACTACGCTCAAAAATTCCACCACCTTTAGAAATTTTTGATCTATCATAATCATCCCACGTAGAGCGTGGTAGATTAAACATACGCTTACGTTCAGCAAACGATGTTTCTCGATTAGGATTGGGATCTAAAAATATATGTTGATGGTTAAATGCAGCAAGAAGTCCAATATGCGGTGATAATAGCATACCATTACCAAATACATCACCTGACATATCCCCAATCCCAATCACTGTAAAATCTTGAGTTTGAGTATTGATAGATAAATGACGGAAATGACGTTTGGCCGATTCCCAAGCACCTTTTGCGGTAATTCCAATTTTTTTATGATCATAACCTGCTGATCCACCTGAGGCGAATGCATCACCTAACCAAAAATTATATTTTTGTGACATTTCATTAGCATAATCAGAAAAGGTTGCAGTTCCTTTATCAGCAGCAACTACCAAATATGGATCATCCCCATCATGACGCACTACATTAGTAGGTGGAATAATTTTCCCAGCAACTAAATTGTCAGTAATATCTAATAATCCAGATATGAAGTTTTTATAGCATTTAATTCCTTCAGCCATATATGCTTCACGATTTTCAATTGGTGGGAGTCTTTTACATACAAAGCCACCTTTTGAACCAGTCGGAACAATAACAGAATTTTTAACAATTTGAGCTTTTACTAGTCCTAATACCTCTGTGCGAAAATCTTCACGTCGATCTGACCAGCGTAATCCCCCACGTGATACTTTACCTCCACGTAAATGAATTGCTTCAAAATTTATTGAATAAACAAAAATTTCGTATAATGGATGAGGTTTGGGTAAAAAATTTAATTTATGTGATTCAATTTTAAATGATATGTATGGCTTATGATTACCATTAGCATCAACTTGATAGTAATTAGTTCTTACCATTGCTTGAATTACACCAAGAAATGCATGCAAAATACGATCTTCATCTAAACTGTTAACGTGAGTTAAGTATTCTTCAATTGTTTTTGTAATATTCTTAATTTTAGTATCGGCGTTTTCACGGTCTAAACCAAATTTAGCCTTGAATAAGTCAAATAAATCATGTGCGACCTTGGCGTGAGTTTTTAAACATTGAGCCATATATTGTCTGGAAAATGGTAATGTAGTTTGAACCAGATATTGTGTGATTGCTCTTAGTAAAGTTACTTGATGAGAATTAAGCCCACTATGGAGAACCAATTTATTAAGTGCATCATTTTCAATTTGACGATTAAATGCAGCAACGATAGCTTCTTTAAAATAGTTGGCTAATTCTTCATCATTAATTTTATTTGCTAATTCATTAGGAACTTCTACACCAAAATCACATACGTAGATCATGTCACCTTTGATATTAATAGTATAGGGGTGCTCGTCAAGCATTTTAACCCCAAAATTTTCGATAATGGGTAATCCACGCGAAAGACTTACAGAATCAGCAAACTTTAAAAGTTTGATTTGCCATATATTATTAATGCCACGTTTACTTGGAGCGATAGTGATGGCATATTGGTTATTTTCAGTTAGATCTTTAATTAAGAATATATCATTAGCAATTTCTTTTGCTGTGTAATTATTTATGTAATTTTCATTAAAAGAATTTTTATATTTCTCAAATAGAGAGTCAGCTAAATTACTGTCTAGATCAGCTAAATCGTGTTTTATTGCCTCATCTAGTGTGTTAGCACGATTTTTTTGTTCCATATTTTGTAAACTCCCCAATAAGTTTTATTATGCAATCCATCGTTTGTTCCGTTTGATCTAAATGCTGATTACCTTCAGTAATCTCAACGCCAATTAATTTAGTTAAATCTAATTCTTTAATACACATTAAAAATTCATTAAAATTTACGCCATCTGGTTCTCTAGTGCCAACACCTGGAGCAAATAATGGATCAAATCCGTCTAAATCAATACTAAAGCCAATTTTGTCTACTCTTTGATCCAACTCATTCCATGATTTATGAATTAATGAATTAATATTTTCTTTATGTAAATCGTGATTATAATAAATTTTTACGCCCAATTTTTTTAATAATTCAGCTTCACCATCTTCATAGGATCTAATTCCAATTAAGATAATATTTTGCGGATCAATTTTATTTGAATTATTTAAAATTGTGGTTAATTCCGATGAACCATGACCAAGTAAGGCTGCAATTGGCATACCATGAATGTTGCCACTTGGACTAGTTTCAAAAGTATGTGAATCCATATGTGCATCAATCCAAATTAGGCCTAAATTTTGATTATTATCATTTAAATAATCAGAAATTCCGCTCCAAGAACCGATTGCACATGAATGGTCCCCTCCAATTATAATGGGGGTTTTCTGTTCATTTAAGGTATGCTTGGTTAATGTAGCTAGTTTAGTAAAATAAGTTCTAATTTGCGGAAGATCCTTACCAGTACTTGTATAATCTAAAATTTCTTTAAATGTTAAAGATGGCTTTATTTTTTCATTAATAATATATGGTGTGTCCTTAGATCCAACTGTTCCAGCACATGCATCAATTGCTGCGCCAATTAATGAAAAATTGTTCATTGATTTATTATTCCTAGAAATAAATATTATTTAATTAAAAAATCGCTGATATAAGATTTTTTGGATTTTTAATTAATGGAATTATGTCAATATCCATACCAATATTATATTGTTTTGCTAGGTCTTCTACTAATCGTAAAGCAGAATAGTCTTCTAAAGCAAATCCAACAGAATCAAATATAGTGATTTCATCTTCTTTAATTCTTCCAGGTTTTTTTTGGGTAATTAATTCCCATAATTCACCATGAACCATCGTTGAAACTTGATCTGGACGTAGGCGTTGGATTTCGCCTTCAATTAGAGATTGCTCAGTATATTCAACGACTATTTTACTTCTAGATAAAATGGATAATTCTAATTCAGTTTTACCTGGGCAGTCACCACCTAATGCATTAATATGCATTCCTGGCTTTACCCATTTATCTAAGATAACATCTACATGTGCTTTACAAGCAGTGCATACAGTAATAATATCTGCACCAATAGTTGCTTCTTCGGCATTTTTACATGCAATTAATTCTAAACCACTGTCTTTTAGGTTATTATAATATTTAGTCATTGCATCTGGGTCTATATCATAGTATCTAACGGTTTTGATATTACGAACTAAACGATGTGCTAAAGTTTGAAATTCACTTTGTGCGCCAGTACCAATTAATGCTAAGGTTTGGCTATCTTTTCTAGCCAATAAGTCAGTTGCAATGATCGAAGTTGCAGCGGTCCTAATACCTGTTAAAATTGACATTTCAGAAAATGTTGTTGGATAACCATCCGTTGAATTGGAGATTTGACCTGTTGCAACAATGGTTTGCTTACCTGATAAAGGATTTTTTGGGTGTCCGTTTACATATTTAAACGTGTAATGCTTTTGATCAGCGATTGGCATTAATTCAATTACACCACCAGATACATGAATTGCATGACGTGGGCTTTTATCAAAGTCATTCCAGCGACTAAAGTCACTTTTTAAATATTTAGCTAGATTTCTAATTGTCATATTTACCTATTTTTCCTTTATTTTATCGCATATTTGCTATAATTTGGCTTAAATGTTTAAAATAGCGTTCCTTTTGTTTTTTCTT
>CALFYC010000061.1 GCA_937952895.1 uncultured Neisseriaceae bacterium | reverse complement strand
GGCTTATGTAATTTATACTAGTGGAACAACAGGTAAACCTAAAGGTGTAATGATTGAACATAAGGGGGTTGTAAGCTTAAAATATTTTTTAACAGAAAAATATCAGTTAGGCATTAATACAAAAGAAGTCCTTTTACAATTTGCTAATTACGTATTCGATGCTTCTGTTGAACAAATCATTCTATCTTTATTAAATGGTTTTATAATATTATTATTTCCAAATAAATTATTTCTAGAGAGCAAAAAGTTCTATAACTACTTAAATAAAAATCGAGTAACACATATACATGCGACCCCATCATTTCTAGAACAAATTAATTTTTCAAAAATTTCAAATCTTATTAGAATAGTATCTGGTGGAGAGGAATTAACTCAAGCATGCTATAAAAAAATATCTTTAAGTAATTGTAATGTAATTAATAAATATGGCCCAACTGAAACAACTATTACGTCATTATTACAACTTAAAAATGATTATATAAAAACTATTACTATTGGTAAACCAGTTGGAAATACGGTTGTTTACATATTAAATAATCGTTTAGAGCCTTTACCAATAGGAGCAATAGGCGAATTATATATAGGAGGAGTTGGTCTTGCACGAGGATATTTAAATCTGGCAGAGTTAACTAATGAGAAGTTTATAGTTAATCCATTTAAAAGTGAAATCGAAAAAATACAAGGTAGAAATGCTAGACTTTATAAAACAGGAGATTTAGTAAGATATCTTCCTGATGGCAATATAGAATATATTGGGAGAAATGACTTCCAAGTCAAGGTAAGAGGTTATCGTATCGAGTTAGATGAGATAGAAAATAAATTATCCTCTTATCCAAAAATAAAACAAAGTGTAGTATTAGCCAATGAAAATAAATACTTAATAGGTTATTATGTATCAGCAAAAAAATTAGAAGAACAAGATATTATAAATTATCTAAATATTCATTTACCGGATTATATGGTTCCTAGTAAATTAGTTTATCTAGATAAATTACCGTTGACCATAAATGGTAAAATCGATCGAAAGGCACTTCCAAGTCCTGGATTTATAGATAAAGATAACTATGTGGCGCCAAGAAATGATTTTGAAAGAAGTTTATGTAAACTTTATGCTGAAGTGTTAGGCTTCGAATTAGATAAAGTTGGAATTTATGATGATTTTTTTAGATTAGGCGGTAATTCACTTAATTTAATTAAATTAGCTAATATGATCAATAAACTACTTGATATAGAATTGTCTGTAGCTCAATTATTTTCGCATAGAACTATAGCAGCAATTAGCGACAAAATTGAAAAAATAAAAAATAATCAAGATAAATATCATAATATTATCATTAAAGCAAATTCAACAATAAAATCACCTTCTTTAGTATTTGTTCATCCTGGACATGCTGGAGCAGAGATATATCTTGATCTAATTGCCAAATTACCTAAGCATATTCCATGTTATGCAATTGATTCATATAATCTTTATAATCCAGATAAAGCTTTAATTACCATTGAAGATATGGCAAGTTATTATATACAACAACTTCATCAAACTGAAGTCCAAGGTCCATATCAATTAGTAGGTTGGTCACTAGGCGGTATAATTGCCGCTGAAATGGCTAAGCAATTGATAGAAAAAAATTATCATGTTCAACACCTTCATTTGCTAGATTCATTTCATCTTACGAATAAATCACGTAAATTAGCTACTACCTGTCAGGATGAAATAAAAAACTATATTGTTAATAAAAATCCACATTTACATGAAAACCAATTAAAAACATTTGATGTAGAAACTAAAGCAATGATTAATTATGACTTCAAAAATAAATTAGATATTAATGCAACTTTATATAAAGCATTGATCAAGCCAGATATGATCAATATGTCATTAGAATTAACTAAATATGTTAATCTTACTCATTCATTTAATGATAATGGGTGGAGTAAATATATACCAAATCTTGATATCATAAATCTTAATACTGATCACTTTAATCTTTTAACTGGCACAGCATTAACTACAATAATTCACTCTCTCATATGTAATTGGGAAAACAGTAATGCCTAATAAAATGCTAAAAGATGAACAAAGTATCATTAAACAGATTATTCTTCTTGCTATACCCATTATTGGAACATTTTTATCCCAAAAATTAATTCAAGTTATTACTACTTTTATGTTAGGTCATATTAATACTAATGCATTAGCAGCAGGTGGCTTATTTATAACATTCTATACACTAATAATTGTAATTTCAATTGGGATATTTAATGCTGTTAATGTTTTTATTGCGAGAGTAATTGGTACTAATCAACTAAATTTAATATCCAAATATGTTATACAAGGCTGTTATATAGCAATCGCACTATCAATATTGATTATACTTGGATTATGGTATGCTCCTCATATATTATTTTCAATTCCAGAATATTATAATATTGCCCCCCAAGTACTTATTTTATCTAAAGCCTCCTCTTTTGGAGTTCCTGGCACATTATTTTATTTAGTATTTAAGGAAACTCTAACTGCATTAAAATTACCTAAAATCAATTTTTATGTTGTTATTTTATCTATCCCAATTCTAATCATAATGGATTATTTCATTATTTTTATTCTTAAAATAGATGATAATATGAAAATTATGCTGGTGGGTTTTGCAAATGCAATTATTGAATGGTTTTTATTTATTGGAATTCTATGCTATTGTTTTATTTCCAATAAGGTTAAGCCAATTATTTTGAAAGATATTACTTTTCAATTATGCTTACCTACAATTAAAAATATTTTACGTTTAGGAATACCTACCGCAATGATTTTTATGTTAGATGTAGGGATGGTTCTCGCCGCAAGTATTCTAACTGGATATTTTGGTGCTGTTAGTTTATCTGCATACCAAATTAGTCTGCAATTGGGAACCATTGCTTATATGTTTCCTATGGGAATTAGCCTTGCTGTAACCACTTTAATTAGTCATCAGTTTGGTACTAATAATTTTACTGAAATAAGAAAAATCTTTAAAAATGGAATTAATTTAGGTTTAATTATTGCAATCGTAATTTTGTTAATCTACATATTTTTTGGCTCTTATATAGCTTCTATATTTATGGATTCAAATGAAGCAAACTTCAATGCAGTTATTCATTATGCTACTATATTTCTAATCGTTGCCGGAGCCACCCAATTGTTTGATTCAATATTAGCTATTTCAAATAGCACCTTACGTGGCTTAGGGGATGTAATGATACCAATGTATTATTGTATTCTATGCTACTGGCTAATTGGGGTTAGTAGTATGTTTATTTTAGGTTTCTTGTTAAAATTAAACGCTCTTGGAATTTGGTTAGGATTATGTCTTGGAATAGGCTGCGCATGTATTTTAACTTTTATACGTGCATATAAAAGATGCTTTTCTGTAACACTAACATAGTATTTATAGCTAATTAAAACTATGATCCAGTAACCCTGATTAAAGCACTAAACGCCAGACCTTTGGGTAAAATTTTTGACCCGAGTGTTTTAGTTTTCTGTTGTATTTCTACATTATCATAATAACTAGTTACTAAAATAGCCCGTTTTATTTTGAGTTGCTCCAATATTTGTAATCCATTGTGATCTTGTTTTAAAAGCTCATAATCAGTTAATAAAAATATTTTATTTTTTTCTTCCGGTGTTAAAGCATTAACATATTCAATAACCTCATCACCTAAAGTATAATGTTTTAATGAAACTGTTGGCGCTTCTTTTAAAAATTTAGTATCCCATGCTGTATGGATGGATTGATCATCATCTAAAACAATAACAATATCATTAGAATTAAGATTAATTGTATCAATAATCCAATTAGGCTTTTCAATTCTAGGAAAAGTAAGCATAATTTCAGTTCCGTGATTAACTTGAGAACTAATTAATAAAGTACCTGAGCCTCGTTCTAAAGACTCGCGAATTTGCATAAATCCAACTCCATGTCCTTTATCTTTATCCTCTGTAACAGGAATATTATTCTTAATTTTATTAACTAATTCTTCCGACATCCCTTTACCATTATCCTGGATTTTAATTTGAACTTGTTTTTCTGTAGCAATAAAACTAATATTAATAATTCCAGATTTGTGTACAATCGACTCTACTGCATTATTAATTAGATTTGATATCATTCGTTTAAATGAAGTGCTATCAAGTTTGATAAATTCAAAATTATTTTCTAAATTAGAATCTAACTTTATTTGAACTGAGTTATATTTATATTCGTATTTCTTTTCTGCAACAATTTCAATTAAATTCATTGAAACCAAAGTTGGTAAATCTTTATTAATTTGCTTTTCGTTTGGTTTATAATGATTTAATAAATGACCCGATATATCCGATATTCGTGATATAGCTTGTTTAAGTAAAATGCGTATATCTTCAGGTAGTGTATCGCAATATGGCAATGCTATTGACATAGCATATAGAGGTGAAGCTATATCATGAGCTACTTGGGCAGCTAATTTATTTAATTCTTCTTTTTTATTCTTTTCAATAATTAAATTCATAGTATATATAAAAACATCATTTAAAGCAATAAATTCATCTATATCAATGTTATTAGAACTTTGCTGGCTAAAAGGTTTAGTTATAAAACTTTTAATTGTATTATTAATTTTTTTAATTGAACTTTCAAAAACATAAGAAATTATAAAAGACATCAATATAGCAAAAATTATATATCCAAACATAATATAAGGTAAAATAGATTTAGTATAATAAGTAAAAAAGCTAAAATAGTTAGCTAGTAATAAAAATATTGTAATACTGAATATAGCCAAACATAAAGTCCAACCTATAGTAATACTTCTTATAGATTTACTTTTAACAAAATTACTAAATTGAGATAACTCTTGCTGTCTTTGAAAAATTAAAATTACTAATCCTATAATAAAAATACTGGTACTAGCTATCCAAAGATATAGATGCAATACTTTTAAATCGTCAATTTGAAAATAAGATAAACAAGAGCTGATAAAAGATGCTCCCATTAAGCTAATTGAACCTGCAGCAATTAATCTCATTCCTATATTCACAGAACAAATAAATGCATATAGTGTTAAATTTAAAATAATACATTCTGATATAAAAATAAATATTTCAAACATTTTAAAATGAATAAAAAATTTATTATCTAATTTCAAATGAAATTTATTTAGCATAAATAATAACGAACAATCTACTAAT
This sequence comes from uncultured Neisseriaceae bacterium, assembly GCA_937952895.1. Lineage (GTDB taxonomy): Bacteria > Pseudomonadota > Gammaproteobacteria > Burkholderiales > UBA11063 > Aquella. Next base: position 10,230 of record CALFYC010000061.1, on the reverse strand, counting down.
AAAATAGCTATATATATTAACCAATTATTTCTTACCTTAAAATTTTTTTTAACTAACAAACCCCAATAAATTAATTGAGATATAATCCATAACATGTCTGGAATAAAATATAATAAGTTAATATTAAGTGTTGAAAAAATAAATTGATTAATAAAATATCCGATGTCTGCAACTAGTAAAAAAATAGCAAAAAATATAAACCAAATAAAAAATTTACGATCTGTTGTAATAATTCTTTTATTAGTATATAAAGACAAAATCACCAAACAAAAATCTAATATACATAAAATCAGAACCTGAATTTGTTCAGTATTCATTTGTTAAATTTCTTAAAAAATAGCCGGATCTTAATTCAATAAAATCTGGCTTGCTAATGTTTATAAAGCAACTAATTAAATGATTGCATTTTTACATCTTGTTCTATATTATCTTCATCAAAAGTAAATTTCACTTTATAATAACGTGGAGCCCCACTACTTGCATCTGCACTATTAGAAAAACCAACTTCTTCTTTTGGTGCACCATACCAATTTTTAGTTAAAGTGCCTGAATTATTACGATCATGATACATTTTAAATGTATATTCACCATATGGAATATCTCTTATTACAATAGTTGCTGTTCCATTTTTATTAATTTTACTAATGTCTGTTTTATAAAATGCGACTGATCCATCATCTGTAAAATCATCATAAGAATCTCGACTATATTAAATAAAGCAAATCTAATCATTCTAGTTTTTCCAATTATTCCAATAATATGTATAGTTAAATTTCCATTTTAAAATTAACCAAATTATCAAAATATTTTCTAGATATAATAATTTAAATTTAATTACTCTTTAGAACAATATTTAGGATTGCATCCATCTGCCCATGACTCTAAAACCATTGAAATACTAGCGGTACTTGGATCATTCACACCGACACTACTTGTAACACTTTCAGAGTTGGTTTTTAGGGCAGGACAATGTTTGCTACCATAAAAAAACTCGATACTCTCACCTGTATAATCAGTTATATCAACATATCCATTAGTGTCATAATCCCGATATGTATAGTAAATGAATACTTCTTGGCTTGGATTAATTATGCAAGGTCCATTAACTGGATTATTATTTTTATCTAATTTACTACCAATACACTGATTATTATTAATATTCGAAAAATGAACATTTCCATCAATTGTGCTAAAATTAATGGTCCATGGTTTTTTTGAAGAATTAATTATTTGTGCGTGACAATTCTGTGCATTACTGTAATAAGGAAGAACTAAAATAATACCAGCAAAAATGATTTTAGAAATAATTTTATATTTATTCATAATAATTTGACAACTTTTTTAACTAATATAATATACACTAAGTTATGGTATAAATTATACCACACTTTTTGTAAATTTTATAAGTTTTTTCAAGGATGTATGCGTCAAATACATATTGGAAAACACCCCCTCTAATTTAACAAATGATTTTACCATCATTAACTAACTGTCGATGACGTTCAAATGGCGTCATCTTATTTCCAAATCTAGCATGTACACGTTTAAATTTATACTCTTTACATAATTTATAATGCTTTAGATAATGATAATAAGTTGACTTACTTATGTTAAATCCATCTATTGCTGCTTTATAGCCATGCTTAAGACCAAATTCACATATCCTTAATATATGTTTTGCTTTATCTGAGCTCTCTTCCCTTACTATTTTACTTGTTGCTAAATAATTAAAATTGATCGGTTGACCTTTTATATGAAACATTGAAAATACTCCTTTAAAATAGACTATATTTTAATGGATTAATTTTCCAATATATATTTGGCTTTTTCAAAGGAAGTGTCAAATTATAAAGTGAAATAAAAAAACAAGAAACTTTAATTTGAAATAATTAATATTAGTAACTATTTACCAGGTAAATAAACGTATTTGAATAGTTGATAAAAATAAACTTTATGGTAAAATTTTGGATTCCCAAAACGATTTCTATTTATTTTTTAGGGGTTCTAATGCAAACAAAAGCAAAACAATTTTATTTTAATTTCATAGCTAATTTTGTTATTTTTAAAAACATATTACCATTATGCGTATTTATTTTATTTACTTTAGCATCATGTAATAATGGAGATAGTAACAGCCCCCAAAACACTTCTGTTACCTTAACAGCAATAGCTATCACACCGGAATCAGCAACAATTAATTTAGAAGGTGGTTCACAACAATTCAATGCAATTGGAATCTTTTCGAATAATACCTCAAGTGATATTACTGAATCAGTAATCTGGTCATCCGATAATGAGAGTATTGCAATTGTAAATAACGAAAGCGGATCTCAAGGGTTTACCATAGGAACTGGGATTGGAACAACTAATATAAAAGCAACTATAGGTGATTTAATAGCGAGTTCTACAATAACAATAACACCTATCCCACTTTTAGCGATTAATGTAACTCCAACCAATCAAACTATTCCAGATGGTATAACTCAAAAGTATACTGCAACAGGTTACTACGAGGATGGTTCAACTCATGATATCACAAGAACCGCGATGTGGAGTTCTTCAGCAACAAACATTGCATCAATCAATAGTAAAGGCATAGCGAGTGGGATATCCCCAGGCAATAGTACTATTACCGCGTTTCTAAATAATATATCAGGCAGTGCTAATTTAGAAATTTCTTCAGCCGTACTAACTTCAATTGTTATCACACCAACAAACCAATCACTACCAATCCACTCTACTCAGCAATATATCGCAACTGGAGTTTTTTCAGATCAATCATTAATCAATCTTACCAATGATGTTATATGGTCATCTTCAAATCGCTCTACCGCAATAATAAATGAAACAGGTTTAGCAACAGCTATAGGGATAGGATTTTCAACTATTAGTGCAGATTTTAGTAGTATTTCTGGGACTACAATATTAAAGGTAAACTAATCCAATATATTCTTAATTGAGTTTTTGAATTTAGTAGTTTGGGAAAGATAAATACCAAAGTATTATTTAATATTTTCAAATATTAAAATTTTTTAATAGTTGATAATTTATTTTTGCTATTTGGCCTAATTATTTATGAATATCAAATAACATTTTAACTGAAATATTTGTAAAAACATTATAGGAAGCTTTAAAGAAATATTACTTAAGATCTATCAATAAATAAAATATTTACGCATTAGATGTGTGATTCATAATCATATCTATGAATCACACATCTAACTAATTTGAATAAAGTTTATACAGATCCGTTAATTATTTTCCTTCTTTATAACGCTCTGAATATTCTCTAGTTGCAGTCTTTAAAACAATCTTTTCTCCAACATTGACAAAAGAAGGTACAACTACACGAATACCAATATCTAGTATTGCGGGTTTATCCATCGCTGTTGCTGTAGCACCTTTTATTTGAGGGTCCGTTTCCACAACAGTACATACAATTGTTGTTGGGAACTCAACTCCCAAAACACGTCCATCAACTAATTTCAGTCTCACATTAATACCATCTGATAAAAATACAATATCATCACCAATTGTATCTGGAGAAACGGTAATTTGACTATAGTCTTCCATATTCATAAATACGTAATCTTCCCCTTCTTTGTACAAGAAAGAGCACTCTAACTCTTCTGTTGATAAACGTTCTATTGAATCTGTTGATCTAAAAGCAACTTGAGCTTTTGAACCTGTTTGAATATTTCTCATTTCTGTTTGTATAAATGCACCGCCACCAGTTCCGGATTTAACTGTTCGTGTGCCTAATACGGCAAATTGACGACCATCATGTTGAATAATCCAACCAGCTCGAAGGTCAACTGCTTTTTCTTTCATATTGATTCCTTTATTATTAAGAATATTTTTATTGTGGTCTTACAATCAAAGTAGATTGTTTCTAATCAATTTTAATATTATAACATAACAAATTATGACTTATATAATTGACTAAACCCACACTCTTTTAAATGTAAATTAAATATCTCTAAATTTTGCTGCAAAAAACAAGATATTACATAACAAATTTACTCAATATTTTATCATGTTGCAGAATCCAGCGTTGAATTTCATTTGTCTCTTTTTCTCCAAGTAAGCATTGATTTAATGATGTATTAGCATCATGAAATCGATAGCGCAAAATAACCTCTGGTAAATTAGTCGCCATAATATTTTGCACAAAAATAAGCCTAGCAAAGAGATCATAATCAGCACATACTTTATAATATGAGTTGTATCTCAAAATATTTAATGCTGATTTACGAAACATGATACTTGGATTTAGAAATGGCACTCCATTAAAAAAGCTTTTCTGTAAGTCATCTATTGTTGATGAAGTGCAATAGTTTAGTCTTACACTACTTCCATCTGGATAAAATCCATCAGCTTGCCCACCAATAAAACCAAATTCTGGGTTTGCTGTTAAAAATTTAACTTGTTCTTCAAATCTCGTTGAAATACAAATATCATCATGATCCATCATAGCAATGAAAGAGCCTTTAGAACAATTAATTCCAATATTTGAAGCAATAGCTATACCACTATTTATTTGGCAAGGTATCCAAATAATTCGGTCATCATTATAGCTTGCCACAATCTGCTTTAATCTTGATTCATCTTTTGGGCTATCATTTACAATTAAAAATTCAAAATCTGAATAGGATTGCTTAAGCACACTTTCAATAGCTTCCCGTAAATAGATTTCATTAGTTTGATAAATAGGCATCACCACACTAAGTTTTTTATTATTATAATTTATAATTTCACCTCTCAAACATAAGTATATTTCTTAATGTTCAATCACAATGTTCATCTAGCATAAAAGTTACAAGTTATTATAACTAATTATGTTGCAGTTTCAACATTTATTATGTCATATAAAGTGGTATTATATAAATGATATCCAACTTCCAATCATAGATCTTATAAAATTTTGTAAAGAAAAGTTTTTCAAATATGAACCTGTTAATTGCAAAAAATATTAACTCTAAACACCGTGGTTAAAATTTGATAAATTTTGCTCATATCAAAATTTCTCCCATTAAAAAGAAGCCATTCGGGTAATTATACCTGTTACTCCATTTATTTTGCTCGCTGTCCATGAACCATTACCATTTGAAATACACATATTACTTGAACTTGGAAGAAAATATTTCTGCATCTGACTTGCATATATACCATTTCTTATATTAGTTCCAGAAGCACAACTTTCTTGTTTCCATATAGCACCATCTGAAGAAGTATAAATTACACCTCTACCTGCAAAAAGAAGTTTATTACTCCCATCTAATATATAAGATAATCTCGTAGCTGGCGGTGTAACAGATTCCCAAGTATTTGTCGACCATCCATTTGAAGAGGATGCAGAATATAAATTACCCACACTAGAAATTGCATAAAATTTACCATTATAATATGTTATATTACCAATTGGAGTAGTTGTACTAATAGGAAAAAATGGATTTGTTGCCCAATTGCCATTATTTTTTGTTAAGCCAGAATAATTCGGATAAAGAGCCGAATCTGATAAAGTAGCTGCAGCCATTTTTCCGCCACCAAAAGCTAAACTCATAAATGAAAACTGATTGTCTGAAATAATTGTTGGATCAGGATTCCACGTAACCCCATTATCTGTAGAAACAACCATTCTTCCATAAGCATAAGATGTAGCATCACCATAAATAAAATATAAATTACCACTAGATACATCAAAATAGATTGCTGGATTATATCCTGAAGGAGACACTGCATCAGCTACAGAATAAACCACATTCCAAGAAACTCCATCAAGCGAAGACATAACATCTAAACGAAGAGTGTCATTATCCTCTAAAACCGCATACAATTTATTGTCTCTATTATTATACACTACACCTGAAGCCGTATATTGATTAGCTGTATTTATATTTGTATTAGTCCAATTAATCCCATCTAAAGAAGTAAAAATTCCTGTAGTAGTATTTATAATTAAATAATATGGAATCTGAGCCTTTAGGTTCGTTTGATTTAAAGCACTTACAATATTTGGATTAGATTTTGACAACGCAAAGTCAAAACTTATATTAGCCCCATGATTTGAATTTTTTATTGGATACGATAATGAAAGTGTTTCTTGTCCATTAATTACATTTAAAAACGTACATAATTCTGTTGTATTGGTTCCCACATTAACATTACATTCAGAAGATGTTGGTGAAGATGTAAAATACGTACCTGTTACAGATTGAATTTTTATACTTCCAGCTGGATAATTAGCCGCATTTGCCAAATTATGATATATAGTTAACGTATTTAGATTGCCAAAAGAAATCTGATTAGACAATGTTGCTTGATGTCCAGCTACATATACGATATTTGAGCCATTAAATGTTGGAGTACTTGAATATTTTAATTGGGGATTATTCATATTTGTATAAGATAACTTAGGCAGATCAATATTCATATTAAAGACTGCACCAACATTACCAAAAGAAGTAATATTTTGGGCAAATAAATTATTAAGAACGATACTACATGAATTATTAGGCATTAGGGTTGTAGATTGACATGTAGAGGATGTTGTATCTAGACCCCATAGAGTAGATTCTAAATTAAAAGTTATTGTATCTAACCTAAGTGGCGATGTTCCAGTGTTCATATATGTCAAAGTAACTGATTTAGAATTAGGATTGCCACCAAATAAAATAAAAGGATTATTGATAGCCCCATTACCTGATTCATTATTCTGCGAGGTAACAGCTGTTAGGGAAATACGCTGACCATTTACTTTTACTTTTGCATCAAATGATTGTGAATTCTGACTTTCAGCTTGAGATAAGGTTCCTCCGGTATATGATACATTAATAAACGCACTAGTTAAAATGCTTGATTCTGTTGTATTTAGCTGCGGTCCAAGACTTACAACAATATTACATTGTCCACCATTTGCCAATACTACTTTTTGTGCACATCCATCTTGCAATTTAACTAAATTTACAGATTCAGAAGCTTTATTTAAATTAATGGTATTGATATTCGCATCAACAGTTCCATTGTTCGTTAACGTAATAATTTGTTGTAATGATTCTACATTATTACCCTCAATTTCCATAGCATTAGGTGTGGAAATTGTAATGTTAGGTGTATTACTTAAAGAGCTATACTCAAGTACCACGTTTCTATCATATGTCTGAGGCTCAGTGTCACCAACGTTATAATAACCCTTAACATGTACTAAAATCTTGCCATCCTCAATTATATTATCGCTTACATTAATTTTATAGTTGCAACTTGTATTAGTTATAAGGTTATTGCAATCAATGTTCGTTACCGAAGCTTTGGCCATCCCAGACAGCACACTTAAATCAGAAATATCAAGAGAATCCATATTCATACCCCCGATATTATTTACATTAACGTTAGCATTTTCATTACTTTCAAAAGCATGAGTAATTAATGGTTGTGGTGTGATACTAAGGCTAAGCAAAGCTCCTTCTGCAGAATTAAACCAAACTACAGGCTGCATATTACTAGTCAATTGTCCATTTATATAGCCACTAACAGATAAAATACCAGTCCCATGATATTGTGGTACATTAAATTTGACTATACAATTACCATAAGCAGGAATAGATGAACATGAAGATATAATAGTAAAACCTCCACTTGGCGTGGCTATAAAATTTTCGACAGATGAATCACTCATGTTAGTAACAAGTGCTGTTCCAGTAGTATTTCCCAAACTTGTATCAACTGCTGGGATTGAGCCTAAAATTAACTTATGATTACTTGAATTTGGAGTAATTATCATAGTTGTTTGATCGGTAAAGTTATACGTTTTAGATTCATTAGTTGCTTTAATTGATACTATCGAGCTAAATGCGTCTATATCTGGAACTTCACTTTTAACTTCAATAGCTTGAACAAAACCAGATTGCATAGTAGTATTACTAATATCTCCATTTTCTATATTTATACTAGGAAGTGAAGTAGAAACAGAATCTACAAAATAATTATTTTCAGATCCAGTCCCATAAGCATATATAGTTGCATAAGCTACTTTATTACCATAACCAGCTAATGAAGCCCCCGACATTATTTTTACACCCAAAGACGATTCATTATTAACCACTTGATAATCAATTGGTTGACTAAATTGTTTTGCTTGTCCATTTTCAATATAATGAGCCACAATCAGAAATGAACCATTAATTGCATTCTGATTTAAAGATGGTATAGTAAAATTTAATGGACATGAATTGTTAGCTGCAATTTCCTCACACCCTGAATCAAAGCTTGATTTGACTAAATCACTACTTGATTCAAAAATAATTTCATACTTAATTCCATCTATTTGATGGCGTGACATATTATGAACATAAACTAAAGTAGATGTAGACGAATTATTAAGTAACGGGATTATACCGGTATTATCTATTACTATGGAGCTTGCTTTAATTGTATTGCTCAATTGAGCTGAATTGCTACCAGGTTGAGCTCCACAGCCTATAAACATCGCACAAAAAGCAATTAATAAAATAACTCTAACAAATAATTTAAACACAGACTATCCCTAACATGAAATGACTTAATACCTATATAGTAGGCTTTTAATTTAGTATAAAACATATTTAAAATCGTTTTATTATTTTATGTAATTTACCTAAATCAGTTAAATACAAAATAGCCAATTCAAAAATATAAAAACAACGATTTATTCTAACATTTAAGTTAACTAACACTAATTAAATGTTTAACATCTGATTTGGTATAATTACATTATGGTATTATACCATAAAATCATATTTTTAACTTATCACTCCCAATTCTGGTTAAGGAATATATTTTTTGGGGCATTAAAATATAGAAATTGGCTAATTACATTTGAAAATATTAGATTACTATGTATGAAATATTTTTATAGGTGTAAAATTAGGTGTATTTTATAAAATTAATTCTTGGCTATTGATGGAAATGCAAGTAATTCCATCTCATTAAATTCACAAAGATGATAATTATCTTTATCAATTACCCGAACTATGTGTTCATATGGTGGTAATTTACCGTCCAATTTTATATAGCTATTACTATTCGAAAAATTATTAGGAAAAATAGCTAAACATGATTTTCCGGTGAATTTTGAAGGATAAAGTATTCCTTCAATGCCAGCTATATAAGCTATATGCCCAAAAATTTGCGAATTTGATGGTATATCAAAATTTGAAGGTGATCGTCTCCAATTTTTATCTAATAAGGAATCAAGTAATTTATCTACAGATTTAATAAGTAATGGAACTTTCCCCATTTGTGCTTCTCGCGCCATTTTTGCTAAATGTGGACTTGTTTTAAAACTTTTAATTAATTCAACAAAGCCTTCTAGATTATTTTTATCAGTTAAATCAAAAACTTGTTCGACTTTACCACTCACTGATACAATTGTTTCAGATTCAGTAGCTGTTAAAGCTATTTCTCTTGGAGTTAGTTTAGAACCTTTTGGAGCAGGAGTTTGTCCCAAATGCTCTTGCAACGCTGTATCTTTATCATTTGCAATATAAAGTGCTGGGAATGCAGCCAATTCATCGTTTATACTATTTCCATAATTAAATCTTCCACCAATAAATTGCCAACTACCAATAGTGCATAATGGATGTAAAGCATATTGGTACTTCACTGCTCGTTGCCATTTATCAAATGAAAAAGCAATACAATTTTTTGCTATTGCCTGCTTTAGATCTGTCATTATTAAGTGACGCTGTATGGCTAACTCAGAATAATGCACCCAGGTAAATTTAAGCCTCTTATCTGTAATTTCTTTGGCAAGCTTAAGTTCTTTAATATTTGTAGATTCAAGTAAATATTCAACATTATCTGGTTTTAAAACATTTTTACGTGACGAACCCATAATTAATTACCTAATTATTTTCACTAATTGCGGTTTGTATAAATTTTAATAATTTATTAAATCTACCTACTTTAATCATATTTCTTGGGCTCATATCTCCAAGTATGGGATTGGGTGTACTAAACCATAATATGGTTTTTTCCCTATCATTAAAGAATTCAGCAACTAAATTTATGGCAATTGCCCATTCAAATAATCTTTCTTTTAATTCAGTTGGCATCTTACTGTCATAACGAACTGAAGTTACAGGAACCTTTGTTGCCATAGAAATATCTTCTTTCCTATAGTTTAAAAATTTTGCAACTTCGCCACCAATTACTTCATTAGAAGAAAATAAGTGCATATGATCTTTACTTGGC
>CALFYC010000060.1 GCA_937952895.1 uncultured Neisseriaceae bacterium | reverse complement strand
CTCTAAATTTCGCTTCAGAAATTTTTGAACGATTTACATACTTATTTTTTATTGTCATGACTAGATTTTAACACTTTTCTAATGTCTATTATAGTCTAGACCCATTGAATAATAACAAAAATAATCATGAGGGTAATAATAAATCCAATAATAATTTAATATTTCATGACTTTTTTCAAAGGTAAAAACAAAATATGAAGTCAATCAAATTAATAATTTACGAATTATTGAAAAAATTTTATTAAATGGAGATAATCAAATTAAATTATCCTCTTATAATGAAGATATTGAGCAAAAAATCATTATAAAAGCTTTTAATAATTTAGTCCGTTTATATATTGATATTAACCATTTATATTTTAAAAATCATAAATTATATTTAGAAACAACAAATTATATAAGAAATAAACGTTTTATTGCAGAACCTAAAGCTAAAGAACAAGATGATCTTAATGAAAAATTGAAAAAAGAAGATTTTAATCTTAAATATACTGATTTTACTTCAGGTAACTTGGTCGACAAGCATTTTATTTTTGATAACAAAAATGCTGCTGAGTATGCAATATCTAATTTATTAGAATTTATAAGCAACAAATCTTTAATGGAGCCACTCAATCAAGCATATAATAGATTTATCTGTAATATAGAATTACATAAAAATCATAATAGTGTAAAACATATCTTCGAAGAATATTTTAATTTTGATATTAATAAATATACTGAGGAACTTTATCAATTATTAAAGATTCGTGATGAAATAATATCTTCAAATATTATTAAAGACGGCCTCATAAATTATCCACTTAAGGATAGATCCATCCATAATATAGTAGCAGTATTAATAATATTATATAAATACAAGATTATTAATACTTATGAAAAACTAAAATCTAGATTAATCAAATATATTAAAGATGCTGCAGAACCTGAAACATTTATTACAGAAAATAAGGTCATAGAGATACCACAAATCGAAGTAATTGATAAAAATAATCATCGAGATCAAGTTATTTATAACCAAATAGTAAAGTTTTATATACTCTGGTTTATTGAGCCGAACTTAGATAATAATAGCCTTATTACACAAATTGAAAAATTATTTGAAGAAGTGAATAATGATATCAGAAAATCAAGTAGATAGATATAACTATTCCATTCTGCTGCAATGGTTTTAATATTTTTGCAAATTTTCGCAAAAATGCAGGTAAAAATTTTGTTAAAGTTCACCCTATAATTTTATCTAAGGGGTTAATCATGGTTAAATTTGTCTTTACTTCTATATTTCTCTTCTACTTTACTGTATCAACTGCTGAAAAAATGAATATTCCTGCTTTATCTATTTGGGGTTTTGAGTTGGAGTTAACAAACCAATTCAACCAGTTTATATCTAGTCATAGTAGTTATATTTCTGCTAATGATTATAATGAATTAATAAAGATTCTTAATTCGAGTAAACATGAGGTTTTATTTAGTGCTCCAATTAATAGCTTACTTTTAAAATACAATTTTTGGACGATGATCAGCTAAAATTTTAGCGATCTAATGAGCTGATACAGCTTCAATAGTACGCCTTTAAAATTATTTAACCCATAACTATCCAATAATTATTATTGAATAAACTATTTTTACTCATTATTAATTATACAAGCCATTAAAAATATTATTTGGGCAATCATTAAAATCAACACTCCTACTATTAATGGCATTGTGTATGCAGCAAATTTCATGCACCTAGCACTATAACCTAGAATATGATTTTTTGAAATTTTAGCTACTATATTAAAACATGTACTAGTTCTGAATAAAATAATAGTTGGCAATATAAAGCATAGGAAATAAATAAAAGTAGATACGACTATTTCTTCATTAAGTAATATTGAATCCGATGTAAAAATATAATAACTAGAAATAACTAAGACCAATGAAGTTATAATTCCTAAAATTATTGATAACATATATAGGCATGTAAGATTAGTTTTAAATGTTTTGTCTAACTCTAAATATAATAAAAAATAAGCGATAAAAATAATAAAATCTATAAAATACGCAGCTAATACGCTATTAGCATTATTAACAATAAACAGAATAATCGAAATTAAATATAGAATGGAAATTATAATAGCCAATTTACAGCATAACTTATTTATTTTATAATTATCGCCTTTAATCAAAGTTACATTAAAATCACTATAATGTTTTATTAATTTCCAAAATGAAATACAGACGAACAAAACTACAAGCAGACCAAAGCATATTTTGGTAAAGCTTATTTGATCTAAAATATTAATTTCATTATTCCGCTTCATGTCAATTAATTGCTGATTTGCATAACTATTTCCTTGATTTATCGCCAAATTAAGCCATTTAAAAGCATCTCTATTATTTTTAGTAACCCCAAGACCATTCCTATACATAACGCCCACATATGCTTGAGCGTCAGAATCATTAGCATTAGCATTTTTTAAGCAATAAGAAAATGCAAGATTATAATCTTGATTATAAAAAAGTGCATTACAAGATCTATCTACTTGGTTAATAAGTTGATCTATAGGCTTAGAGCTATGGTTATTAGTTTGTGCTGTTTCAATTACATTTTGGTAATTAACGACGGTTATTTTACCGTTATCGTCTTCATTGATTTGAATAATCCGCTTAGCGCTATTTAATCCGGATCTCCAATTTTTATCTAGACTTGTTATTACAATTCTACCGTCTGGATAGGATGAACGAATAAAGTTATTATTTCCTAAATATATTGCTCCATAACTATTTAAGCCTTGATTAGTATTAAAGAATAATAAATCACCTGGTTCAAGTTTATTTAAATCTATTGTTTTTCCAATTTTAGAAATTTCTTCTGATGACTGAGGTAATTTTATATTGGCAGAATCTTGGAAAACATCATCAATAAATTCGGCATCATTCATACCTTTTGTTGGATCTATTCCATTATCTAATAAGTTTACAGCTTGCAAAAGCAATGATCCAATTAGATCTTTAGAAGATGCTGGCACGGTTTCATCACTTTCTGTATCTAAAGAGTATGCATTTGATATTAGAATAAAGAAAGAAGTTATGATCATTAGGTATTTACAAATTGATTTTAATCTAAACATTAGCATTCCAACAAAAAATTTTATTTCACGTAGCTTTTTCGGGTGGGATTATAAGAAACCTTGATTACAATGCCATACTAACTTATTTTATAAAAGAAAGATTATGGCAACTAAAGAATTAAAATTATCCGAAATATTAACTCATCTTGAAACAGATATGGGATCAATCTTATCTATTTTAAAACGCAATTTGGTTTTTGAAGTAATGCTAAATGCTTATATGTGCGAAGATGGCATGTATGAAGGTCATATTTGGTATGAAGAACCTGGCATTGGTATGACAAGGTTAATTACTTCTTCAAAAAGTAATATAGCAAATTATCAGATACCTAAGATTGGTGATACTGTTGTTTACAAAGCTACAAGTAGGGATAAAGATAAAGCTTTAAATTACCATGTTCTAGTTGGTTCAATTAAAACAGATTTGATAATAATTGCTATGGTATTGAAACATGTATTATTGATTAATAGTAATGGGAAATATTATTTAAATCAAGATGAGCATTATTTATTAAACGTCTTTGCAGATAATATTAAACATAACAAATTCAAATATGGACTAGATATACCTTCTGATTTATTAGATGATTTGCAATTATTAATTGATCAAATCAATACCCTATTACCTGATAAGAATGTATTCTTTAAGCTATACCTTATAAAAATTGAAATCGAAGCTGATCTTGCTAAGTTTAGCGGTGTGCCAAGTTATCTTATAGCTAATAAATTTGAAAAAATGACCAGTCAAAAAGCTCGACAAATAATGGGTATTTTATATGCTGCTAATGATTTACATTTTCATGATAAAGAACCAACTCTTGAGTGTTCAATACCATTTTATCATCATAGATTCACAGGAATAATACCGCCAGTAGTTAAGTTTCCAACCTTTACTATACGTAAACATTCATCTAAGATCATTACTCTCGATGAATACGTAGAAAGTGGTGTAATGACTACATCTTGCCGTGAAAATATCCGCTCATGGGTTAAAAACCATTTCAATATTTTAGTTGCTGGTGGAACCGGTTCTGGTAAAACCACCATGTGTAATGCGATTTTGCATGAAATAAGTCGTGAAACATCTCAAGACCGAGTAGCAATTATTGAAGATATTCCCGAGTTACAATGTAATGTTGATAATTGTTTTAGCTTATGTAAATCAAATGAGCGTGATTTACCATCATTACTTAGAACTACATTACTTATGAGGCCAGATAGGATTGTAGTAGGCGAAATACGGGGGAAAGAAGCATATACATTACTCAAGGCTTGGATGTCTGACCATCTTGGTGGACTTGCAACAATCCATGCAAATGGCGCTAAAGAAGCACTTCATCGTTTTGAACAATGTATAAGTGAAAATTCTGAAGCTGGATCTACATCCAAAGAACAAATCGCTTATGCAATTAATGGGATCTTGTCTATCCAGAAAGTAACTGTTCGTGTTGAAAAAGATGGTCATGTTGAGTATATAGTTAAGCGTAAAGTTACAGCATTAAGAGAAATCAGAGGCTACGATAAAAATCACGGCATTTATGAAGATATATAACTTTATCAAGATGACAGTCCTTTTGAAATAGATGACGAGTCACCTCAAATTGATTATCTCAGTATTAATAACAATAATAATAAAGAAAAAATGTTATAGGTATATATATGATGTTAGCAGTACTTGTAATTATCCAACAATGTGTTCCAAGTAGTATCCAAACTTATATGTTAGCGATAGTTAAACTCGAATCTAAGAATATAGCTAATTTACCATAAAAGTACTACACATAACATTCTTCCACAGAGCAGCGATATTTTTTCCGGTAAGCCTTCTTCTCTGCCGATTTATGCTCAATTGGATTTAGGTCAGGAGAATATGGGAGTAAAAATTCTACTATATGCCCAAACATTCTTATTTGGTTTAATGTGAACTCATTTTTATGGAAAGAAGCATTGTCCATTATAATAACAGTAGGCTTAGATAAATTTGGTAAAAGAAATTCTTGCACCCAAGTTCCAAAAACAGTTGAATCAATACTACAATTGAATAAACCCACTGCAAATAAAATTTTTCCTATCAAAGCTCCAATAACATTGACTCTACCTTTTGCGCCCCAGTCATGAACACCAAAGCAGCGCTTGCCTTTAATTGCGTAGCCATGAGTTCTTGGCATGTCCAATGCATGGCCTGATTCATCTAAAAAACATATGTCGTATCCAGAATTTTTGTACTCAATCATTTTTTGTTGAAATAAGCATCGCCTGTCTTCTTCTGCTTTCGGATGATTTAGTGTTTTTTTTATAGGTGATATTTAATTTCTTCAAATTCTTCCAGATGCAAGCTTCACTTACGCCTAATCTTTCAGCTCGCTCAAATTGGTAAGCATCAGGATAGTTAGCTACATCTTCAAGTAATGCTTGCTCAGCTAGTTTTAGATTTGGCCTTTTTCTTTTTCCACTTGGCAATTTACCTTGGATCCAGTTTTGAATTGTCCTTGTGCTTATATCATACTTCTTTGACAATTTTTGGATGCTTTGCTCAGAACGCTGCTTTAATACTTTATTTATAAATTGTAAACTATACATAATCACCTACCATTAATACATTATATAATGCAATATTATAGCACTTTTATGGTAGGTTAGCTATAATATTAAGGAGTTGTGCGTGGATTAGATAATATCTAAATGGTTAGAAATAAGAGACTCGAAGCATTACGCTGGACATTGATTTTATTAGAATTTATCGAAATTTTTATATTTTTGGGATAATTTTGGGAACTTTTACTTATTCTTCATTTAAATTATTTGAATCTATACACAATACAATATTTTTTCCTACCGTCTAACTTTCGTCTAAATTATTTTTCATTTTCTAGCTTAGACTCCATTGTTTTTTTATATCAAGTTGTATAATACCCTTTATTTTCAAAGACTGTAGTATATTTTTAATTTTATTTTTCTTCTGAGTCTCGTCTAAAACATCTGGTAATTTGTCTAAAAGTATTTTTTCAAAATCATTTCTAGACGCAATTTTAAATTTAGTTAAATAATCAATAATTATTTTCTGACAATAATTGTTATCAATTCCTCGTTGCTTCATATAATCAGTCTGCAATGAAACTCCTGAAGCAATTTTTGAAGAAATATGGATATGTGGCTTGCGCCCTTCAATAAAATGTTTACTTCTCAGATAACTAATTTCATCGTTATTTAACTTTTTTCCCTTTTGTACTTTATCAAGTAAAATAATATCTGATAATGTCAATTCTGGATTATTAGCTAATAATTTAGCATAGGCAATATCTAAAACTTTACCAATAATAGTAACTGTTACTCTGTTATTTTCAATTAAAAAATCAGGCATTGGAAAAAATCTTTTTTTCTGAATTGAAAAAATACGTTTAATCCCGCTACCTATAGTATCTATCATATTAAGATTAACCATTGCATTAGCTAACCATGGATTACGATAATGTTCATGAGGTGCATCATCTTGAATAACTTTTTCAACAGTGCCAGGTAAAAATGAGCCTAAATTAGAAAACTTTAGTGTTCCAGAATCATTTTCAATTATATTAATTTTCCCAGCTAAGCTATAATCTTGGTGAGCAATACAATTATTTAGAGCCTCACGAATAATATATGGATCGTACTGTTGGACCTCTTCTGGAAATAATGTTCCGTCTTTCATATATCTATACTTTAAATTACGAATTTTGCCATAA
>CALFYC010000059.1 GCA_937952895.1 uncultured Neisseriaceae bacterium | reverse complement strand
CATTTTTATTTTTAACTATTTGCTTAACCTGCTCTGATGCATTAGAAAATGTGCAAGGAATAACACGACTTGACTCCATTATTTCAATATCATTAATGTTATCACCAAAATAAAAAATCTTAGCTTCACTTGGAATATAGTTCAGAATATTAATTTTATTGATAAGCGGAGATACTACATCAATCGCACCATCAGAACCTTGATGAACATAGCAATGTAAATTTAAATTGTGTTTTGTAATAAATAAACTTATTTCATTAAATGCATTGTCAACATTCTTACCAAAAAACCTGCTCCATGTCGCAATTCGTGGTTCTGTATGAATAGGATTAACGACACCTTGAAAATTAGCTCTAAAGAACTTTAAATCAGCAGATATATCATCAAGAATGATTTCTTTATTATTATCATTAAATACAAAATGGCCGCCATTCTCGCCAGAAAATATGTTTGGAGTAAATTGAATATCAGTACAAAATAATTTCAATTGTGCAACACTTCTACCACTTGAAATAAATGTAACGATATCTTTATTAATAGTCATTTTTTGTAAAAGCTCTCTTAATTCAGCAGATACCCGAACATTAGGCAACTCTAAAGTTCCATCTTTATCAAAACCAAAATAAATCATCATACTATTTTAAAAAACAAATTTTATAATTTTATAATTAAAAAAGGTCTATTAAATTAATAGACCAATTTATATTTTTTAGGTAACAATCTCTATTTATTAATAACAGATGCAGCAGCTACTTCAGCCGCAAAATCTACCACTTTCTTTTCAATACCTTCACCAACCACAAACATTGCAAAACTATTTACTTTAGCATTTTTACTTGCCAATAATTTCTCAACATTTAAATCTGGATTTTTAACAAATGGCTGCCCCAATAAGGTTACTTCAGCTAAGAATTTTGCAATTCTACCCTCAACCATTTTAGCTACAATTTCGGCAGGCTTTCCAGAAGCAGCGGCTTGCTGCACATAAATATTACGTTCAGTTTCAATGGTTTCACTAGGAACATTTTCTTTTGAAACACATACAGGTTTACTTGCTGCAACATGCATTGCAATGTCACGCCCTAAATCAAGATCACCACCAACTAAATCAACCGCAACACCAATTTTTTTACCATGTAAATATGTTGCAATCGTGCCACTAGTTGCAAATCTTTCGAATCTACGTACAGAAATATTTTCACCAAGTTTAGCAATTAAATCTTTTCTAGCTTCTTCAACAGTTTTACCACTATCCAATTTCACATGAGCCACACCATCCAATGAAGTCACATTTGATACTACAATAGCTTTAGCAACATTATTTGCAAAATCAACAAAACCTTCATCTTTTGCCACAAAATCTGTCTCACAGTTTACTTCAACTAAAGCTGCAGTTTTAGCATCATTTGAAACATAAATTGCCACAGTTCCTTCAGCTGCAGTTCTACCTGCAACTTTTCCAGCTTTTGCACCACTTTTAACACGTAAAATTTCTTCGGCTTTTTTTATATCGCCATTAGCCTCAACTAAAGCTTTTTTACATTCCATCATACCAAGACTGGTAATTTCTCTTAAATCTGCAACCATCTTTGCTGTAATATTTGACATCTAAATAAACTCCTAATAAAATAAATTCCGGCCGCACGACCGGAAATTAATAAGCACAAAATCACATAAAATTAATGATTATTCTGCACTACTTGAATCTTCTACTTCTTCCTTAGTTTCATCACTTTTTTTAACTCGACGAACAGTCTTTGGCTTTGCATCACCAGATTCTTCAACTATTTCTAATTTAGCAGCATTTACCAAATCGCTCACTGATTCTTCCTTAGCTTCCAAAATAGCATCAGCAACATATGAAGCATAAAGTTCAATAGCCTTAGCTGAGTCATCATTACCTGGGATTACATAGTCTACCACAGATGGGTCATTATTGGTATCAACAACACCAATAACTGGGATACCAAGTTTTTTTGCTTCTTTAATTGCAATATCATGACAACCAGTATCAACGATGAATAGAGCAGAAGGTAATCCATTCATATCAACGATACCACCAATACTAGATTGTAATTTACTAATATCACGTGATAAATCTAATAATTCTTTTTTTGATAAACCAGCATCACCAGATTTTTCTAAAGTTGCTGATTTAGTTTCCAACTTTTTAATTGATTTTTTTACTGTCTCAAAGTTAGTTAACATACCGCCTAACCAACGATGATTAACATAAGGCATACCTGCTCTTATCGCTTGTTCAGCAATAATATCACCAGCTTGCGGTCTAGTCCCTACAAATAAAATTGTGCCTTTTTGTTTTACATTTTGCTTAATAAACTTAAGCGCATCATTAAATAAAACCACGGTTTTATCTAAATTAATAATATGAACTTTACTTTTTGCACCAAAAATAAATGGTTTCATTTTTGGATTCCAGAATTTGGTTTGATGACCAAAATGAACACCAGCCTCTAGCATTGATTTTAGTAATGAAGTATTTGACATAATATAACAATTTCCTTTAAAAGGGTTAATCCTCCATCGGCGTATTCGATAAACATAGTTTCCTATATTTACACCCCTTTACCACCGATGCGCGACAATATTAATTAACTTTCCAATTTATGATAATTCTAAACTACGTATAAAATCCAAAAATGGAAACCATATTTTAACATAAAATATCACTTACAATCAATAACTAATTTAAGGATTTACATGTAAAGTTTTATCTTAAAATTAAAAATTGCGCTTTAAGCGAATTCCTTGCATAATACCAACTGAAATTTCTTCAATTGATTTTAAACTAGTATTAAGGATTGGGACTCCATTTAATTGCATAATTCGCTCAGCTGCAGCAACTTCATCTTGACAAGTGGATAATTTAGCATATTCACTATCTGGAATGCGCTGACTTCTGATACTATGTAATCTATTTGCATCAATTGTTAAGCCAAATAATTTTGAATGATATTGCACTAATAATTTAGGTAATTTATCATGTTTTAAATCTGTCTCCGCAAGTGGATAATTAGCTGCCTTTATTCCATAATTTATTGCCAAGAATAAGCATGTCGGAGTTTTACCCACACGTGAAACTCCAACTAAAATAACATCGGCCGAATCATAATTTTTGGCACTTACACCATCGTCATTATAAAGCGCATAGTCAATGGCATCAATTCGTTTATAGTATTTTGCCTCATCTGAAATCCCGTGTGATCTGCCAACCACCAAAGAAGCCTTTTGGTTAAATTGATGTTCTAGCGCTGGAATAAATAATTCGAAAAAATCTAAATGAAAACTATTTCCATTCTTAAAAAGTTTACGCACTTCTGGGTTAATAATACTCGTTAATACAATTGGTTTTTCACTAGTTTGTAAAAAGCGCGCTTCTATTTTAGCAATCGCCGCTTCAGCTTTTGATTCAGTATCCACAAATGGAACTAATTCTTTTTTAAATTCCAACCCATCAAACTGAGTCATTAAAGCATTACCGAGACCTTCTGTTGTAATTCCAGTTCTATCAGAAATAAAAAAAACCCACTTCATCAATTAACCTCAAAATGAAATAGTCAGGATTAAACCTTTACATTGTTAATTACAGATATTAATGCTATAATACCTCAAATCCCAAATTTGGATAGATCATTGATCTAATTTTATAGGACGAAATATTATGCTAAAATCTCGTAACATTTATTTATGGATATTACTAATTTGCACTTGTGCTGTTGGATATTCACTGTATGCACAATACCAATTAGGATTTCATCCATGCCCACTTTGTATAGCTCAAAGAGTTATTATAATACTAATTGGAATGGTTGCATTAATATCATATTGGATTAATCCTAAATCAGTCGGATGTAGAATTATAGGGGTTATAATCACAATTATTGCCGGATTTGCAATAAAAGTTGCATTACACCACATGTGGTTAATGGATTTACCTAAATATCAACAACCACAATCATGTGGAATGCCATTATCTGTATTATATGATAAACTTTCAACTATTAGCTTTTTAAAAACCATTTTAAATGGTGATGCTGAATGCGCTTTAGTGCATTGGAAGATATTTGGTTTTATTTCACCACCTGCAGGTGTAATTATAATTGCAAGTATAATAATTTATTTAAGTCTATATTTGATTTTTAGAAGATACCGTGATTAAAAAATCCCCACTGATGTGGGGATTTTTTATTAAGCCTCAGGCGTAACATTAATTTTGACAGTAGTTCTTACATCATGATGTAAAATCAATTCGATATCGAATTCACCAATAGTTTTTAGTGTGCCATGAGGTAATGTAACTTCAGCTTTTTTAACTTCAATACCGGATTTGCTAACCGCATCTGCAATATCAAATGAAGTAACAGAACCAAACAGTTTCCCATCAACACCGGCTTTGGCAGTTACTATGAAAGATTTACCCTCTAATTGAGTTGCACGTGATTGAGCATTAGCTAAAATATCACTTTGATTTCTTTCATATTCAGCACGACGCGATTCAAATTCTTTGATATTTGCATCAGTTGCACGTTTTGCCCTTGAACTTGGAATCAAGAAATTACGCGCATAACCATTTTTAACTTCAACAATATCACCTAAATTACCTAAATTGGCAACTTT
>CALFYC010000058.1 GCA_937952895.1 uncultured Neisseriaceae bacterium | reverse complement strand
CAGATACTTTAAAGAAACAACTAAAAATTGGAGGTAGGTTGGTTGGTTTTATTGGTCTGAAACCAGTAATGTCAGCAGTGTTAATTACCAGAATTAGTGATGCAGAATTTAAAGAAAAAAAATTGTTTGAAACGGATGTAGATTATTTAGTTGGAGAACATCCAGAAAAATTTAAATTTTAAAGATATTGGAGATAACAATGGCAGATAACGAAAAAGCGAAAGCTTTACAAATGGCACTTTCTCAAATTGAAAAACAATTTGGTAAAGGCTCCGTTATGCGTATGAATGAAAAAGAAGTAGAAAAAGATATCCAAGTGATTTCAACTGGCTCATTAAGCCTAGATTTAGCTTTGGGAATTGGTGGGTTGCCAAGAGGAAGAGTTATTGAAATCTTTGGGCCAGAATCAAGTGGTAAAACCACACAATGTTTATCAGTTGTTGCTGAAGCTCAAAAATTAGGCGGTACATGTGCTTATATTGATGCGGAAAATGCGCTTGATATAGTTTATGCTAAAAAATTAGGTGTTAAGATTGATGATTTATTAATTTCGCAACCAGATACTGGAGAACAAGCTTTAGAAATTGCAGATATGCTAGTTAGAAGTGGTGGAATTGATGTAATAGTAGTCGATTCTGTTGCTGCATTAACTCCAAAAGCTGAATTAGAAGGCGAAATGGGTGATAGCCATATGGGCTTACAAGCCAGGTTAATGTCACAAGCTTTACGTAAATTAACTGCAAATATTAAACGTACTAATACATTAGTAATATTTATTAATCAAATTCGCATGAAAATTGGTGTGATGTTTGGTTCACCAGAAACTACAACAGGTGGAAATGCATTAAAATTTTATGCTTCAGTTAGATTGGATATAAGAAGAACTGGTGCTATCAAAAAAGGTGATGAAGTAATTGGTAGTGAGACTCGAGTAAAAGTAGTTAAAAATAAAGTTGCACCACCATTTAAGCAAGCTGATTTTGAAATTTTGTATGGTGAAGGTATCTCTCGTAACGGGGAGTTAATTGAGCTTGGGGTATTAAATAATATCGTTGAAAAATCTGGAGCTTGGTATAGTTATAAAGGGCAAAAAATTGGTCAAGGGAAAGATAATGCTCGTGAATTCCTTAAAGAAAATCCAAAAATTGCACAAGAAATAGAAAGTAAGGTTCGAAGTATTTCTAATATAAATGTTCAAGATGTACCAGCCGAAGAACGTGAAGTGGATAATGGTTAATTTAAGGTTGGCTATACTTTGTAATTATGACTAAAAGTATAAAATCTTATGCCTTAAAATTTTTATCTAAACGTGATTATGCTTATTTAGAGCTTTACAATAAACTAAAAAAATATTCAGATGATGAAATAGTTATTAAGAATGTTTTAGATGAACTATCAACAAAAGGATGGTTATCTGAAGAGCGTTATATAAATAGTTATATTTCATTTAAAAGTCAAAAATATAGTTTATCTAGAATTAGAAATACTTTAATTGGAAAAACATGCAACCCCAAATTAGTTGAGCAAGAAATTAGTAAACATGATCTAAATGAATATGATGTTGCATTTAAATTATGGCAAAGAAAATTTGGGGTAGTTAGTTCTGATTTAAAAGAAAAATCACGTCAAGTAAGATTTTTAGCCAATAAAGGTTTTAACTTTGAAGTAATTAATAAAATTGTGAATAATAGGATTTTATAAATAAGTAAAATCCCATTATATAAGCTTAATAAATGAAATTAAGTAAATATCTATCATTAACATTTGCATAATCACAATTTTAAATTATTTTTATTAGTATATTTTTCACTTATAATTTTTGCTTCTTCATCAGTTATTTCAACTGAGCTTAATTTATTAAATAACCCTTCGGGTAACAATGTATTAAAATTAAGACCAATAGTTTTTTCGATTAGTTGAGTTTTATTTCTAACATGAAATATTAATTTCAATTGTTCTAAGTAATCATTAATTCTAAATGGTGTAATTCGATAACCAAATTTTGTTAACAAGTCTGAAATTTCAGAATAAGAGTAATTGTTCATGGCTAAAAATAATACCATTTGCTGAACTCTATTTAATGGATATTCTTTTAAAATCTCTACTTTACTATCAGTATATGCCATTAAGAGGTCACGAATTTTATGGATTTTAAATAATGTTTTAACCATATGAGGTAAAATCAAATTAGTAATTAAACTTCTAATTCCAACAACAGTTTCCCGTGTCTAGATTTATTATAGGTATTTTATAATGGATGTAAAATTTATTGGCGCCATTATAAGGTAACAATTCTAGGAAAGTGGCTCTCTTTTTTCCGCTAATAATTTTTGTATCTTTATTATTTAAGCGGTCAATTAACTTTATATCGGAGTGAGATGATAATTCAAGAATATCAGGAAAAGTTTTACCAATAAAATTATCTTTATTCTCAATTCCAATAAATTCGAGCATCTTATCACTTACTGCTTGGCATTTTAAATCAGCATCTTTAATAAATGCACAATCTTCTGATTCTGGAGCAAAAATTTGTTTAAATGAATTTTTATATTTACTAAAATAAGTTTTGTCATTCATAATAATCTCCTATTATAAAATTTAGAGATTAGAAGTGGATGATTTATTCTATAATTTTTCAATAAGTAATTATATTCTATATAAATTTGTTGACAAAAACGTAATATTTAGAATTAAAATTTAAACTAAGGCTTTAATTATAATTATATTAAACCATGTGCTATAGTTCTTCAATCAAAGTATTTATGGAGGACATATTATGAATCAAGAATTTAAATTATATCCAAACTTAGTTATTCAACCTTATAAATTTGATACCAATCAGCTAGATAGGAAGATGCTATTTAAGGCATGTAGCGAAGGGGCTGTCCCCACTGAGGCTGAAGATGAGCAAATTTATGATAATGAGGATGATCAGTTGACTAAAGCACAAAAAGAACAACAAAAAAGGGATGATAAATCAAAAGATGATTATCAAGACAGGTAAGAGAAAGAGCAAATTGATCATGAAAAGTATAAATTATGATCCTAGTTAAGATCTAAGCTTTAATTCAAAAAGCCAATCTATCAAATAAAAATATCTTATAAATAGATTAACGTTTTCGCAAATTATAATAAAAAAGTCCAGATAGATTGGCAATATAGAATTATATGAGTTAATTTAGATTTAATCCATAATTCTGAATCTTTACATAACAAATCCAATTTATTCTATTTGATAAATATAATCAAAACTAATAAAAATTTCTTACCAAAAATTAATTAATCAAGCCAAGCTTTAACCACCCACATGAACCATGATTCTAACAGTAATAAACTACTCAAACTAATCACCAAATATTTTAATGTTGGCCTATCTTTACATAGAAACACCATGCCAATATAAAAAGTTATAATCGCAACATCCAATCTTGCTCCAGAGTAGAAAATTCCATAAGACGAACCCTTGATAAATCCTGGTAAAATACATAACAAATTAAAAATTGCTTCAGGAAGAAGTTTATTAAATGCCAGAACCCCAGTTAAAAACAACGCTACTACAAAAGCTAAACTATCACGAGTCCACGCAGTAGCTATCTGGTCAATTAATGTATTAAATGTTTGTGCAATATCAAGGCTCATCCAACCTGTTCTACCCCAATTTGCTTCTGCATGATAAAATGATAAAAAATCACCAGTAGTAATTCCGGTATAAATACAGTATAAAAATAATCCACTACAAGCTAAAATAGCTTGTAGAAAAATAACAAATTTTAATCCGCGCTTTTTATATTGATCATAAAAGATCGCTACTGCAAATGCAACTCCTGTTGCACGGGTTGCAGTTAGAAAAACCCCCATAAGAACAGATGTATTGGATTTATTTTTATCTAGGTAATAAAAACCGAGAATTGAAAATATAAGAAAAGTACTTTCTGAATAGGTTGCAATAAAAAATATACTTAAAGGTGATAATGCCATTAGAATTACCCCAAATTGAACATCATTTTGAGATAATTTTTTATTTTGTAAATATGCATATAAGAAGCACATTGCTATAAAAAACATAATTTGATTAAGAATTATCGCTACCCACTCAATGGATAAGATGCTATTTAAAGAAAATATTTTAATTAAAATTGGATAGAATGGAAAAATGCTCCATGAAATTCATTAATTTTTGCAATTTTAATAAAATAAACACTATCCCACTTTGTTGTAAGTAAATCAACTAGACTAATATCTTCATGAGATACCCACATGCAGAAGTAGATTGCAAGCCAAATAACTACACGAGACGAACAAAAAACTATTAAGCAATATTTTATAATAGAGTTCCAATCAGTAATATTTATGGTATCTGTATTTTTTTCATTAATCACAATTTGCTTAATTGAGCTTTTTTTAGGTTTATTTTTCATATAATTATACCTTTATAATAAAGTAGCTAAGGCTATGCATACATTAAGTTTAAAATTCTTAAGACCAGGATTCTTTATTTGAGGTTTTAAATTCATAAATCTTTACTAATATTTTAATTGCAAATTGTTTATATTTTATTATAATATCTTTTTCAACCTATATTTATATACTCGCTTAAAACTTTAAAATTATTAGATATATCTGGATTCGCAATTTTTAAGTTAAATGTATGAAATAAAAATATCTTGAACAATTTCTTAATTAAAAGCAAAATAGGCACACTCTAAAATTATGAGCTTTAATACAAATTTTATTACGAATATTTTTATGTTATTAGGAAATTATATCATAAGCTTAAATTATCTAGATAATTATATAATTTCCAATTTTGCGTTATGATTAGAAGGTATGGTTTATTGATATATTTTAGTTGAAATCTCAGCAAATAGAAGAGTTATTGGATAAAATCTGAATACATTTAATTTGAAAATTTTGGAATCATGGTTTAATTTGACAATTATCTAAGGTGGTTATAGAATAACCACCTTTTCGCAATAATCTATTCATTTACGAATAAATTAGTCGGAATTAATGAGGTCCAGATCATAACTGGTGCTACCTCATTAACCCAAAGCCTTGCTATAATATTGCGTAGCATAACAAGTGTTAAATGGTAAGCTTATTATTTAAATAATAATTATTAATAATATTGCAATTTTAATAATAAGCTCACGACTAATTAAAATTTCAAATTAGTAGTAAACTTTTTTTATGTTGTTGAGATTGTCTACTAGGACATGTTACTGGATAAATTAAAATTGGGACTGGTTTAAAATATAGATGCCCTAAAGTTAATTTATAAAATTGCTTTGAGTATGATATAACGTTTTGTTTCATTATAAAGCCTTTCAAATTAAAATTTAATTAATATTCTTCTTCTATTAAACGCAAAACTTCTGCTCTATTTAAGCGTGGTTTATTTTTTTCTCGCTTCTTGTGATCTTTATGCTTAAATATATCTTCAAAAAATCCATCATTATTTTTATCAAAATGCTTTTTATAACCATGTGTTAAATAGCAGCTCATGTTGATCTCCTTAGGAACAATAGTTAAATAAATAGTTAACTTTATAATTTAGTAAATTAATCCTAACATATTTTGATCTACTTAAATTTTCATAAATTCTAACTAGTTAAAATTACTTTAATCGCCAATTACCAGTTGATTCATCTTTTATATATTTGTTTTTTACAGCTGACCATGCAACTTTGTGTGCTACTTCCTCACGACTTGAATTATCCCGACGATCTTTAGGGTTTTTATATTCATCAAATGCATGGTTAAATGCTTCACGATAAATATTTTGCGCATGTTTAGGTAAATGATCTTTTACTTTATCTGGTAATTCAGAATTTGTTTTGTATGGCATGGGTAACCTTTTTCTTAATCAATAATGCGATTCTTACCAAAATTTCTAGCTTTAACATACAGAAAACCTAGAAGAAATGCTGCACCAACTGATTTGCCTGGATTTTGCTTTACATATTTTAAAACTGCTTTTTTGGCACGCTTGGTTTGTTTAACGGCTGTATGAAAATTATCTTTTATAGAATCACTTATTTCTAAAGCTTTATCTTTAACTTCTTCAGTAAAATTTCTATTTTCTTTTTCTACTTCATTTTTATTAATTAAGTTAGCCATCATTAATCTCCTATCATTTAATTCATTGTTTATGCATAAAAATCAGTTATTACTTTACTAAAAGCTGGATCAGCAAAATCTGGCCAGTGATCTTTATCAAAATTTGGAGCAAATTTTAATTTCTCTTTATCAAAATTAAGTCTAAAACCACTTTTTTCTTCATTATAACTAATTGATTTCCATGGTATGGCATATAATTTATTGCCAATGCTTAAAACTCCTCCACAAGATAATACTAGGTAACGTGCCTGACCGCTTATTTTGTCTAATACGATTTCTTCAATTTTGCCTAAATTTTCATTATCATCACTGAAAACACTCTTACCAATTACATCATTGCTTTTGACAATTTGATCTGAATGATTTTCCATTTTTGTTCTCCTTTATTTAAGAGTATTTATTATTATGTTTATTTTTTTGACTACACCGCATTGTAGCAACCCATTAAAAATATACACAACCTTAAAAGCTTGGATAAATTATTAAGATTAATATCTAGCCTAAACTCTTAGGTTAACTCAAATAGTTAAATTTAAAGAAGAATTTTGAACTCAATCAAAATTTATGAGGCATATTTAAATAAGATTTTAATGGTATACATTTTATGATTATATAGATTTAGAGTAGCTAAAAAACCTTATGGTAGTTAAAAGATTATTATAAAAAAGAATTAAACAAGAAAAATAAATAATGAGATATCGCTAATATTGTTAGAATTTATGACTATATGTATAAAAATAGATTATATGAAAAATATTTGAAAGTACTTGGTTTAAGATTAGAGCATATATAAATAAAAATAAGAACCATTTAATAAATATTATTTGCTAAATGATTCTTAATCTAAATTAGATAACAATATTAACTAATTTGTTAGGAATTACAATAATTTTTTTAATAGTTTGATTTTCAAGAAATTTACTAACATTATTATTATTTAATGCCAATTGCTCAATTTGTTCTTTAGATAATGATTTATCAATTAGGATTTTGCCGCGTAGTTTTCCATTTACTTGAATAACCATCTCACATTCATTTGTTTCTAATGCGTCTTTATCTGGAATTACCCAATTAACATCTAATAAATTAGTTTGTGGATTTAAATAAGAGTATAACTCTTCACATATATGCGGAATAATTGGCGATAACATTATTATTACGGCTTCTAATAACTCTTGAGCAATTTGTCGGCTAGTAGAATCAGTAAAACTAGTTTTACTATAATTATTTAATAATTCCATGATACTTGCAATTGCTGTGTTAAATTGACGTCTGATCGCAATATCATGAGTTACTTTCGTAATGGTTTGATGAAGTTGTGTGCGTAATTTTTTATGTTCAGGAGCTAATTCATCCCCACTATATTTAGAGATAATTCCTTGATTCACATGTTCAAATACGGTACGCCATAACCGCTTGATAAAGCGATTTGCACCTTCCAGACCATTTTCTGACCATTCTAGAGATAATTCAGGAGGAGCTGCAAACATCATAAATAATCTAGCGGTATCTGCACCATATTTTTGAATGATTGCTTGAGGATCTACTCCATTATTTTTAGATTTGGACATTTTTTCCATTCCACCGTATTTAACCTCTAAGTTATCACTTTTTAAAGTTGCACTCTTAATATTACCTTTTTCATCGGTTACTAAATTAACATCACTTGGATTAAACCATAATGTTTGACCATCATTATTTTTACGATAAAACGTATCAGCTAAAACCATACCTTGACTAAGTAAATTAGTAAATGGTTCATCTGAATTAACTAACTGTAAATCACGTAAACATTTATGAAAAAATCTAGCATAAAGTAAATGTAGGATTGCATGTTCAATCCCACCTACATATTGATCAACAGGTAACCAATAATTAGCTCTTTCATCTAACATTAATTGATCTGAGTTATAAGATGCATAGCGGGCATAATACCAGCTTGAGTCAACAAATGTATCCATAGTATCAGTTTCACGTTTGGCATCAATCCCACACTCAGGACAATTTGTTTTATAAAATTGTGGAGATTTCGCTAATGGTGAACCAGAACCATCAGGAATTAAATCTTCAGGTAGAATTACTGGAAGATCTTTTTCTGGAACTTTAACATCACCACAATTCTCACAATGGATAATTGGAATTGGGCAGCCCCAATAGCGTTGGCGTGAAATACCCCAATCACGTAGGCGATAATTGGTTTTACTTTGACCGAGACCTTTTTCGCGTAAAATAGTTTCGATTTTATCAAATGCTTGATTAAAATCTAAGCCATTAAATTGATTAGAGTTGATTAATTTTGCATCCAAATCAATATCATCAAAAATAGCACTAGTTATAGCCTCTTCTGGATGATTGTCTTTACTTAAAACAATTTTAATTGGTAAATTATATTTTTGCGCAAATTCAAAATCGCGTTGGCAATGGGCAGGCACTCCCATTACTGCTCCCTCTCCATAATTGGCAAGCACATAATTTGCAATCCATACTGGGATTTGTTCGTTAGTAATTGGATGGTTTACATAAAACCCACTAAATATCCCTTTTTTTTCTTTGGTGGCAAGTTCCATTTCAGAAACTCCACCTTGATTACATTCATCAATAAAGGTTTGTAAATTAGGATTAGACTTTAATGCTAATTGGGCTAATTTATGTTCAGCTGAAACGGCAATAAAAGTTATCCCCATTAATGTATCAGCTCTAGTAGTATATACTTTTAATGGTTCAGTATCATTTGGGTTAATAAAATGTATTTCCATACCCATAGATTTACCAATCCAATTTTTTTGCATGGTACGAACTTGTTCTGGCCAATTAGTTAATTTATCTAGATCATTTAATAGTTCATCTGCATACTGAGTAATTTTAAAATAATACATTGGAATTTCTTTTTTTTCAACTACTGCACCAGATCGCCAACCTTTACCATCAATTACTTGCTCATTAGCCAATACTGTTTGATCAATTGGATCCCAATTGACGATACCATTTTTTCGATAAATTATGCCTTTTTCAAAGAGTTTTAAAAAAAGCCATTGTTGATGTTTATAATATTCAGGCGAACATGTTGCTAGTTCTCGACTCCAATCAATTGCTAAACCAAGACTTTTAAGTTGTGATTTCATATATTCAATATTTTGATAAGTCCATTTAGCAGGCGCTACTTTGTTTTGTAATGCTGCATTTTCAGCAGGTAATCCAAAAGCATCCCAACCAATTGGTTGCATTACATTATAACCATTTAATTTATGGAAGCGTGATAGAACATCGCCAATTGTGTAATTGCGCACATGTCCCATATGTAATTTACCAGATGGGTATGGTAACATTGATAAACAATAATATTTAGGTTTAGAACTAGTTTCATTAACCTCAAAACTCTTTTCATTTGCCCATTTTTGTTGGTGCTTTTTTTCTATATCAATGTGATTATAATTTTCTTGCATTATTGTTTATCCATAACTGGTTTTAAATAAGGAGATTATTTTAACATATTAATTTGTAGAATAATAAAGCAAAAGCATTGGATAAAAGAGACTTAAGCCAAGAAAATATATTTTTAGTGATTAAAATAGCGTAAACTGTTTTGATGATAATAATTAAGCTACTAAAATTAGTAGCTTAATTATTTATGATCGTTATGTTTATTATGGATTTATTAATTGAGGATAAGCTTGATC
>CALFYC010000057.1 GCA_937952895.1 uncultured Neisseriaceae bacterium | reverse complement strand
GGTAGGCATTGAATACAATCTCAACATATTGTTCCATATATAAAAAATGCTAAAATATCTCTATTCAAACTGCAACTTTTTAATATAATTATTGCTTAAATTTTGTAGTTTGAATAGAACACAGCCAGTGTTACCCAATACTCAATCTCACAATCCCCAATCTGATATGTTTAAAATTAAATTAATTGATTTAATCAACATAGATCATCAATTAGTTAAATTAGCAAATATTATAAACTGGAATGAAATTGATAATTTATGTTGAGAGCTTTTTATTAACAAAGGTAAATCAGCATGCAAATTTAAACAAAAATTTATGGTTTTGTTTTCTAGTGAGTTCCTTATGGTAACTATTTGTATAATTTATATATTTTTTGGGCAATTTCATCACACTGATTAACAGAACATCTTTTACTCGGATTAATAGTTGGTTTAATTTCTTTATCTTGGTAATCAATTATAGAAGCGCACCCCATATTTAGTTGTTTTTCCAAATATTTCTCATGTAACTCAAGCATTGCGCTATGCTTATACAATATTATTGATTTTGATAGAAGTAGAAGTATAGCCTGACTGGCAGTTGAAATTGATTCACCAGGTATATAAAATATACTTCCCTTATTTTCTAGGACTGCCCCCATAGCAGCTGGTAGCATACTAGGTGTGCCATATTGAAAATTATAAAATATAATTTTTTGTGTTGGGACTTTCTTTTTTAACTCTGTTAAGAATGCTTGAGTAACTTTATCAAGAATCGAATTTTTATGTGCATCAGTTTCTTTATTGCTAATAGGATCAATTTTTCCTGTTCTTGGGCCATTTGTGATCAAAATAGTATTACCTGTTGCTAAATATTGTTCTGTGATTAAACGAGCTAATTTTACAGCTTCTTTTTGAGGATATATCCTCCATTTTCCATCTGCATCTTGAGTATCACCAGCCAATAGAACTAAAATGTAAGTATTCTGTTTAGGTATCAAACTATTATGGTATGCTTGAATTAAATCCTTACTTTCCAAACTACTACAAACTCCATTAGTTCCTATTACAGATACATCATATTTTATTATAGATTCGCTAATTGCAGGGATAATTGTATATTGAGGGACTGCAATTAAGCTTAAGCTTGGCTTTTCAGGTAAATGTTGTAATAAGTTATTCCACCATTGATGAGTTAGGAATACGCTAAATGTGGTACTTTCGTATTTTATAATATTACTCCATTTATCAATGCCTTCAACACTTGAAAATAAAGAAATGGAGTTTTTGGAAACTCTTATATTTGACTCATAAGTTTCAATAATCGTTGTATTTATTCCATGATTGCTAAATTCTTCTGTAATTGAGTTCGCTGCCCCTTGAAGTTGATCATTATCTCCCATATATTTATGGCTCTTAAACAAATATACATCAATACCATGTGCGGAATTATTACAGATAAAGATTATCATTAATAATGATAGAATTTTTTTATTCATCATAAATATTTGCTTTCCATTTTTCAATACCCCTACGAATATTATAAGATATCATTCGTTATCTCGTACTTTTCAATATTTTAAAATAAGCTCAATTATACTCTAAATCTATTCTAAAACATTGATATTTTGAAGGAATTAGCATAATTTTATTAGCTTTATCTAAATTAAATATTTTGGAGGATTATGATCTATTAATACTTTGCATATCAATTGTTAATACTACTATGGTACAATCCCAAATATTTATCAAAGAAAAAACCTCTTCTAAAGGTCTTAATATGGAAAAACGTAATTTGTATATAAATGAAATTGAAAAATTAATTACCCAAATAAAAGAACATGAATTAGAAAATATTCATATTGCGGCTAATTTAATTATAAACTCATTCATAAATGATGGCTGGTTATATGTTTTTGGGACTGGACATTCGCATATGGTTGCTGAAGAATTTTTCTATCGAGCTGGAGGATTAGCAAAAGTAAGACCTATATTTGAAACTAATTTGATGCTCCATGAATCTGCTATAAAATCAACATCTTTAGAAAGATTAACTGGATATGCGGAGCAAATTTTATTCAACTATAAATTAAATAAAAATGACACAATATTAATTGCATCAAATTCCGGACGTAATGCAGTACCAATTGAAGTTGCAAATATTGCTAGAGATATTGGCACAAAAGTAATTGTGTTGACTAGCATGAATCATAGTAAAGCGGTTAACTCACGTCACGTAAGTAATAAAAAGCTCTATGAATTTGCAGATGTAGTTATTGATAATCATGGAGTTTATGGTGATGCATGTATAAATTATTTATCTACAAAAGTAGCATCTACCTCAACAGTAATTAACTCAATGATAGTAAATTGTATAATTAGTGAAATCGCACAAATAAGTGAATCTAAGCATTTTAATATTGAATTTTTTACGAGTAGCAATTCAAATCAAGGTGAACAAGAAAATGCCAAATTAATAAATAAATATAAAAGTTTAGTAAGATCACTATAATCATAAGGATAAGGTATGAAAAATCGTCTTTTATATGCAATATTTAGTGTATACAGCATATGCTATGCTGAATGTAAATTTATTGATAAAGATGTTCAAACTTTTATGCAAAGAAATCAAGTAAATGGAGTTGCAATTGCTTTAATACAAAAAGAAAGTATTCAATATTGTAACTATGGCTACACTGATTCTAATAAAAAAAATAAAGTCTCTGAAAAAACTCTTTTTGAAATTGCATCTTTAACTAAAACATTTACGGCCAATCTAATTGCAATTGCACAATTAGATGGCAAACTTAATATTTATAATCCAATAACTACTTATTTACCAGAATTAAAAACAAACTCTTATTATTCTAAAATTAATACCCTTGAGTTACTTACTCATGTTGCAAATATTCCCGCAAAACTATCAAATACACAAACAGAATCTGATTTAATTAACTCATTAATTAAAATACAATATACAAAAAATCCTGAAACTGACTATATTTACTCTAATCCTGGAATCACATTGAGTGGAATAATCCTAGAAAGATTATATAAAAAAACTTATCAAGATGTTTTAAGTCAGCAATTGTTAGATAAATTAAATATGCAGTATACTTTTGTAAAAATTCCACTAAAATACCAATCACTTTTATCAAATGGATATAATAATACTAATACACAAATACCAACTTATAAATCTGGAGCATTAGTTCCATCAGGTGGACTTAAATCTAATACACATGATTTAGCACTATATTTAAAATATCAAATTAATGGTAGTCAGGATACATTGTTAAATAATGCTCTTGCAATTATTCATAAAGACTATTACTGCATTGGTGGCATACAATATCAACAATTAGCTTGGAATCATATGTCTGATACTGAATTAGATAAAATCTATAATGACCAGCAAACACTTCAAACTCATAAGATTGGTAAAATTTGTAATTTTCAGGGTGGATTTATTGCTAAGAGTGGTACTCTTTATGGGATGTCTTCATACATGGCATATTCGCCACATTATAAAGATGGGGTAATTATTTTAATTAACAAAGGACTTGTTGGAGATAGGGTTAGACTAGCAACAAGAATTCTTAAACTTTTAGAATCTAACCTTTAATTCAATCCAGCAATACGCTTAAATCTGTCCTGAATTTTCATTATAAATTTCAGTCTAGATTTTACCAAATTTAATTAACATTTATTGGCAGGATGGAGCCGAATCTCGAATCCACATAGTCAATTGCTTTGAAATATTCAAAATTGCTAAATATCTAAACTTGGCTAAATAAATCTGACTATAAATATAATGGAACTAATATGAATTGTAACTGAACCTCAT
>CALFYC010000056.1 GCA_937952895.1 uncultured Neisseriaceae bacterium | reverse complement strand
ATCGGTATAGATCTCTACGCATTAATACCTAGCAGTTTATTCCAAAAACTGAGCGTCTTCTTCCAAGAAACGCCTTTAGAATTTTTTATCTCACTTTCTGCTCCATTAAGAGACATTGTTCTTGAAGTTAAAAATAAATTTTTCTTGAAATTTAATAGCGGATTCAATTGGCTAACTGATAGATATATTGATATAGTTAAACATATTATTGATTATCCTCGAACTTATTTATCCATATTTTTTGGTTTAATTTTTGCTACTTATTTAATCTATGCGATAGTGCCAGTTGGATTTATTCCTAATGAGGATAAGGGATTTTTTACTACACAAATTAGTTTGCCTAATAATGCAACGTTAAATAGAACTGAGTCAGTGAGTAATGGTTATATTAAGTTTTTAATGAATAGTAAAGATATTGCGAATAATATTTCATTAATTGGGCTTGACCAATTAAATTCGGGTGCTCAAAAAACTAATATTGCAACCATAATTAGTAATTTAAAAGATTGGGATTTGCGTAAGAAGAGTTCAGATAATTTAATTAATTGGGCCAATAGCGAATATGGTTCAAAACAAAAAGATGCAACTTTTATTGCTTACAACCAGCCAGCAATTGATGGATTAAGTTCAACCAATGGGATAGAGTTTTTTATTCAAGATAAGGTAGAGGGTAATTATAATAACTTAGAAAGTAATTTAACTTCAATGCTTGAAAAAATTAAAAATAATCACAAAGTTAAAAATGCATATTTTACTTTTAATGCCAAAGGAACCGAAGTTAATATTTTAGCTGATGTGGACAGGGCAAAATTGTATGGTGTTAATATTACAGATATTTACAATGTTCTTGAGACTAATTTTGGACCAAATTTAGTTAATTATTTCTACAAAATGGGCGCGTTATATTGGGTAGTCCTAGAAGGTGACGAAAATTATCGTAAGACACCATTTCAGCTAGAGAATTTGTATGTAAAAAACAATAGCAATGTAATGGTTCCATTAAGTAGTATTACCAGTACCAAATTTTCTAATGTGCCAGATGTAATTGAGCGTTTTAATGATTATTTGGCGGCCAAAATTGTGGTTGAACCTAAATCAGGATATACTGAATGGGATATTATGAATGTAATAAGTGAGGCGGCAAAATCAGTATTACCAAGATCATATGATTTCTCTTGGTATGGAGTTAGCTTCTTACAACAAAATAGCGGTGCTGCATCATATCTGGCTTTTCTATTTGGTGCTGTAATGATATTTTTAGTATTAGCTGCACAGTTTGAAATGTGGCGCTTACCATTTGTGGTAATTATGGGGATTCCATTTGCCTTATTTGGTGCAGGTTTAATTTTATTGGCTCGTGGTTTAACCAATGATTTATATTTCCAAATAAGTCTAATTACCTTACTTGGGCTGTCCGCTAAGAATTCGATTTTAATTACTGAATTTGCAATCGCACATTGTCGAGATGGACTTAGTAAAGTTGATGCGGTTATTTTAGCTTCAAGACAGCGATTTAGACCAATTATAATGACTTCATTAGCTTTTATTTTAGGCGCGCTACCTTTAGCTTTTGCAACTGGAGCAAATAGTAATGCGGAACATTCAGTAGGAACTGGCATTATTGGTGGAATGCTTGGTTCAACATTTATTGCTACTCTTTTTGTGCCAATGTTTTTTGTAGTAGTTATGGGTAAAAAAGATGTTATTGAAAGCGATAAAGATGAAGAATAATATTGTATAATTATCTTACTAAATTATATGATTTTATTTATGGCATTTCATTACAGTTTATCATTGAATTTTATGGGTAATTTTATAAAAGTAATTAACTATTCATATTGCAAAGCGAAATAAAATATTACTTCTAATATGATAGAATTATATATTAAGAAATTAGAAATGAAAGGTTGCCATGCACCAGATTATTGAAGTATTTCCACCATTAGTCGGAAAAGTTATCAATTTAAGTGATATTCCAGATCCCGTATTTGCCGAAAAAATGGTTGGTGATGGTTTTGGGATTGAGCCATTTGATGATAAAGTCTATTCACCAGTTGACGGTGAGATTAAATTAATTCATTCTGCAAAACATGCAATTACTATTTCCTCATGCCATGGTTTTGATATTTTGATTCATATTGGTCTTGAAAGCGTAAATTTACGTGGTGAGGGTTTTAATATGAATATTAAAGTCGGAGATAAAGTAAAAATTGGACAAATGTTGGGTAGTTTTGATTTAGATCTTGTAACTCAAAAAGTTAAATCATTAATAAGTCCAGTGATATTTGTTGATTTAGATATTGAAAGTTTTGGTTTATCGAGTGTTCAGCAAGAATATGCTAGTTTGAATACTCCAATTATATTATTAACTAAGCATTCTAAAGTTGAAATGCAAAAAGATTTACAAGAATCAGCAATTTCCTCTAAAAGTATTAAAATTGTTAATCAGCAAGGTATTCATGCTCGTCCTGCAGCACTATTAAATATAATTGCACGTAAATATATGGAAGATTTAATTTTAGTTAAAAATTCTGGAGAGCGAGCTAATCTTAAAAGTATTACTGCTATTTTAACTTTAGATTTAAGGTGTGGCGATGAAGTATATATTGTATCTTCTAATGAGGTTGCGATTGTTGAAGTTTATGATGCGATTTTAGCTATGAAAGATGCTCATGATGAAGTCGATAACAATGAAGAGCCAGAAATTGAGCGAACCAATAATATTGTAGAAAATAATTATTTTGGGATTACTGCATCTTCAGGTATTACTGTAGGTAAGTTAATTAAAAATGTCACTAAAATATTTGAAGTTACTGAAAATTCGGATAATCCAGAATTACAGAAATCAAGATTTTTTAAGGCGTTAGATTCAGTAAAAGAAGCTATTGAATTTAAATTGTCTACTCTTGGGCATAATGAAGCAAAAGTATATAAAGATATTTTATCCGCCCATTTATTAATTATCGCTGATCCTCAAATCCGTGATGATGTGGTTAAATTAATTGAAACAAATAAAACTGCAGAATTTGCTCTACAGAAGGTGATTGCACAAAGTTGTGAAGCTCTTTTAAAAACTAAGAATAAATTACTTATTGAACGCCAAGCAGATTTGAAAGATGTGGAAAATCAAATTTTATCTTCGATTGAAGGTGGTGCAAAGTCTGTATCTCAGTTATTAGAAGCATCAATTTTAGTTTCCGAAGAGTTAGTGCCAAGTGATATTGTCGATCTAGATAAAAATGTAGTAGGTCTAGTGTCTGTTAAGGGTGGTGTAACCTCTCATGTGGCAATTT
The DNA here is from genome assembly GCA_937952895.1 of uncultured Neisseriaceae bacterium. GTDB lineage: Bacteria > Pseudomonadota > Gammaproteobacteria > Burkholderiales > UBA11063 > Aquella. Next base: position 7,236 of record CALFYC010000056.1, on the reverse strand, counting down.
TGGCAAAAGCCAAGGGTGTGCCATTAATTGTGGGGGTTAATCCTGCGGTTTTGAGTATTTGTGATGAGAGAGTGGCAATTCTAGATGCGAATAACAGTCATTTAAATTCGTTACCAAGTAATGATGAAATTAAGAGAGTGCAAGAATCGAGTGTTCGTTTAGCCCAGATTAAAAAAGCAAATTTAAAAGTTGCAAGCCAAGAAGCTATAACATTAGATAACATTGCCATTGATTGCTATGGCAACATTGCAACTTTAGAGGATGCAAAAGGATTAACTAATAGTGGTGCCTCCGGAATAGGCTTATTTCGTTCGGAATTTGTATTTTATGGTAAAGATACAACACCAACAATTACGGAGCAAGAAGAAATTTATGCAAATGTAATAAAGTACCTTGAAGGCAAGCCTTTTACGATTCGAACATTAGATGCTGGTGGTGATAAACCATTAGCATATTTAAAGGTATCTGAGGAATTAAATCCAGTGCTTGGAATGCGTGGGGTTAGATTGTCATTAGAATATAAAGAAATTTTAGAAGAACAGTTAACCGCAATTCTAAATATATCTAAAAGTTATCCAAATATAAGAATTATGTTACCAATGGTGTCTGATTTATCTGAATATAGAGAAATAAGACAGATACTGTTAAATTTAAAGCATAAGCTTAACATTAATAACGATATTCCACTTGGCATTATGGTTGAAGTTCCATCTGTTGTACTAATGAGTGAGATTTTTGCGAAAGAAGTAGATTTTTTCTCGATTGGAACAAACGATTTAAGCCAATACCTTCTGGCTATAGATCGAGATCATACTAAGTTGGCTAACCAAATTGACCATATGCATCCATCCGTATTAAGATCTATTGAAACAGTAGTCAATGGGGCAAATTGTTATTTAAAATCAGTTTCAATATGTGGAGTAATGGCATCTGAAACGCTGGCTATTCCATTATTAATCGGATTAGGCATTCGAGAGCTATCCATGAATATTAATACAATTGCTGATAATAAGGCGTTAATTCGGAAATTAAATTCTAAGGAGTGCCGTAAAGTAAGTCAAGAGTGCTTGTCACTAGCAACTGCTTCTGAAGTTCGAGAGCTTTTAAATACTAAATTTGGACATTTAATAGGTTAAGATAAATATTATGAAATTTAAATTTGATTCTATTCAACAATTAGGTAGAGCCTTAATGCTCCCAATTGCGTTACTTCCTATTGCTGGTTTACTACTTCGTTTTGGTCAACCAGATCTATTAAATGTTAAATATATCGCAGATGCTGGAAATGTGATTTTTAGTCAATTGCCTATTTTATTTGCTTTAGGTGTTGCGGTTGGAGTTGCTAAAGATAATAATGGAACTGCGGCATTAGCAAGTGCTGTGGGTTATTTTATAATGACATCAATTTTAACCGAAATTGATAAAACCATTAATACCGGAGTCTTAGGTGGCATTATTATAGGATTAGTTGCGGCTAGTCTTTATAATAGGTTTAAAGATATTAGGCTACCTGAATTTTTAGCCTTCTTTGGTGGTAAACGTTTTGTCCCAATCATAACTGGTTTAACGGCTGTAGTATTAGGCATTGTTTTAGGTTATACTTGGCCACCAATTCAAAATGGGATAAATGTTTTTGGTAATTGGTTACTAAAATCTGGTGGTATAGGGTTATTTATCTATGGTTTTTTAAACCGAATTTTTTTAATTGCTGGATTACATCATGTATTAAATAATCTAGTCTGGTTTGTTTTTGGAAGTTATACGGAAGCGAATGGAGTAGTGGTGCATGGCGACATTGCTAGATTTATGGCTGACGATCAAACTGCAGGAACTTTTATGGCTGGTTGGTTTCCGATCATGATGTTTGGATTGCCAGCGGCATGTTTGGCTATGTTTAAAAATGCATTACCCCAAAATAAAAAAGCAGTTGGCGGATTATTATTATCTATGGCCATAACTTCATTCTTAACTGGTGTTACAGAACCGATTGAATACTCTTTTATATTCTTAGCTCCAGTTTTATTTGTAGTTCATTCTGTATTATCTGGTCTTGCTTTAGTTACTATGAATTTTTTTAGTGTTCATTTGGGATTTACTTTCTCTGCAGGCCTCATTGATTATGTGCTGTTTTTCAAAAAAGGAACACATCCAATTTATCTAATACCAATTGGTTTAGTGTTTTTTGCTTTATATTATTTTCTATTTGACTTTTTTATTCGTAAATATAATTTACTTACTCCAGGTCGTGAAACAGATGGTATGCAAGTTGATGTGGTGAGACCAGATTCAAGGGCGTTACAGTTTATTGATGCTTTAGGTGGTACTAATAATTTACTTTCAGTTGATGCATGTACTACTAGGCTAAGATTGGTTGTTGAAGATTCTGCTAAAATTGACAAGATGGCTTTAAAAGGTTTGGGCGCTAAAGGGATCCTTGCTCCAACTAAAGAAAGTGTTCAAGTTATTTTAGGCCCACTGGCAGATTTGATATCTTCTGAAATACGTGATGCACTAAAGATAATGCCAAATATAAATCAAGAAGTTAAATCATTAGATAAAGTTAATGAGTCTATGGTTTCAAGTGAACTAGATAATGAAAAATTTGTACAGATATCTGCTAAAATTATAGAATACTTTGGTGGAAAAGATAATATTGATTCCTTTAATTTAACTGCGATAAGTAGAATTAGATTTGTATTAAAGAATGAATTGATAATTAATACCCAATTATTAAGTAAACCTGATATTGTGAAAATTATTGATGCAGGAACTAATATTAAATATGTTTATTTGGGTGATAATGCAAAATTAGTTTTTAATATAATTAATAAATTATTATCTTAATAAGATGATTTATTTATTTTGTTTAAAATTTTTTATATGAGTGGCTGATTTAGAATATTGATCAATTGATTATCTACAAAATGCTTTACTATACGTAAAGTATTTTTTATTTATAAAGTGGTCTATTTACCCATTAAGAAGTTATAGTTCGATTGAATTTAAGAAGCATAGTATTTTTCATTTATTCGTGTTAATATTATGTAATAAATTTAAATATTTAAAGACTAATGATTTAATTAATTATACTGTGATGTAAAGATGATTTATTATGAATAAATATAAAAGAATTGTTAAAATAACAATAATTAGTATATTAAGCTTAATTTTACTAGGTATTATTGGAATTGTAGTTTTAGTGACTTGTGTAAATCCTAATCGATTCAAACCTATTATTTCTTCAGCTGTTAATCATGCAACAGGCAGAAATCTTACAATAAGTGGTGATATTAGTTGGACTATTTATCCACATTTTGGGGTTAAAGTAGTTGGTGTTACTTTATCTAATCCGGAAGGATTTACAAATAGCCCATTTTTAACTTTACAATCAGCAAGTATTTCGGTTGCTTTAATGCCATTATTAGCACATAAAATTGATGTAAATAGTTTAGAGGTTAATGGGTTGAATTTAGGTCTAATTAAACAAGGTGACAAAAACAATTGGACGTTTAACTCGGACAATAAAGAATCAAATGTTACTAAAAAAAGTTCAGAAAAACCAGAGATGAATTTTGAGTTAGAAAAATTGAATTTAAGTCATATTACATTTACTTATGATGATGTAGAATCAAAAATTCATCAAAGTATTAAAGATGTAAGTTTTACTATGGTTAGCAGTCTATTAGGTGGTCTACATATAAAAACAGGAAAAACTAGTCTAGTTGATCTAAATAATATTAGTTTCAACTTTAATAATTTGGCAATTGGTGAAATTAACTTTAAAGTAGAAAGTTTTGATAATCCGGTTTATGGTGGAACAATTAAGATAACTAGACTTGCCGTTAATGGTTTATCTCAAACAGTTGGTATTCCAATACCACAATTGGCTAATTCTTCGTTATTAAATAATTTGATTTTTTCAAGTGAAATTAATGGAGATTTAAATAATATCACAATTAAAAATTTAAGTTTTAATTCAGATACTAATTTAACTTTAACTGCAAATGCGACAGTTAATAATTTCGATAATCCAAAATTTAATGGTAATATAACTGTGCCAGATTTTTCTCTTAATAAAATTTTAGATGGTTTACATATTGCGGAGTCAAGACGTAAAGATATGCCAGTATTAAATCATTTAGCATTTAATGGAAATTTTTCTGGAACCAGGCAATCTATAATTCTTGATCAATTCAATTTTAAATCAGGTGAATTAGTAGGAGGAATAGTTAATTTAAATCTAGAGAGTTTTGCTAATCCTCACTATAAAGGAAATTTGAATCTTAGTAAATTTGCTTTAAATAAAGTGCTTGATGGATTGAATATTGCTAAAGCTGCAAGAAGTGATAAACCATTATTAAATAATGTGACGGTTAGTAGTAATTTTAATGGTAATAAAGATAGTATTAATTTAAACAATCTTAATTTTAAATTTGGTGGTTTTATACAAGGTGTATCCAATCTGGCAGTTCAGAATTTCACAAATCCTAATTTTTCAGGAGATATTAAATTACCTGAGTTTTCTTTAAATAAAGTATTAGATGGTGCAAATATTGCTAAATCAGCAAGGTCTGGTAAAGTATTATTAAATGGTTTGAGTTTTGATACTAGATTTAGTGGTAATACGGATAGTTTTAGTTTAACTGGGGCTAATTTTAAATTTAGTAATTATGTGCAAGGGCAAATGGATATTAAAGTTCAGAATTTTGCCAATCCTAATTTCTCTGGTGCTATTAAAGTACCAAATTTTTCTTTGAATAAAGTATTAGATGGACTTAAAATTGCTGAATCTATAAGACAAGATAAGCCATTACTCAATAATTTTGCCTTAGCCGGACAATTTTCCGGAACTAAAAATAGTATTAATTTAAGCGGATTTAATCTTCAGGTTGGTAAGATGTTGCAAGCCTACGTGAATATGCAAGTGCAAAATTTTTCTGATCCAAGCTTTTCTGGTGATCTTAAGTTACCTGAGTTTCCATTAAATCAAGTATTGAATCAATTAAATATTGCCAATAAAGTTCGTCAAGATAAACCAATTTTAAATAGTTTAGCTTTTAGTTCTCATATATCAGGAACTAAAGATAGTCTAAGCTTAAAGGGGTATAATATTACGGTAGGAAATTTAGTTTCAGCATCGGGTAATATATTTAATGTACAAAATTTTACAAATCCTAAAGTTAGTGGTGATATAACAGTCCCTGGATTTTCTTTAACTAAAGTTATGCAAGCATCAAGTATCACAGTTCCTAAAATTCCCAACCCTGGAGTTTTTAATGATGTTGAATTAAGAACCCAATTTGCAGGTAGTAAAACCAATTTAGCTTTAAATCAATTATATTTTAGATTATCTAAATCAGTTATTACAGCTAATGTTAATGTGGTTTCATTTATACCATTGGCGCTTAGCCAATATGTAGTGATATCTTCAATTGATTTAGCTGATTTTAGTGATTTCAATAATTTAAAAGTACTATTAAATAATGTACAATTAAAAGGAAATTTAAGTATTAAGGAAAGTCAGTTGGCAACTTTAAATGGTAGTCAAGATTTAAAAATTGGCAATATTAAGGTTTTAGGGTTTAGTTTAGGTAATGAAATTGATCGGATGAATAAAACGATTAATGCATGGAATTTAAATTCCAATTTATTAAGTCAAATGACTGCTGCATCAAATGTTGCACAGATGATTCAACAAACCAAAGCTGACTTTGCTAAAATTCAATCACCAGGGCCTAAAGATTTAAGTAAACAAACTGATTTTGGTAGTTTATCGTCAAATGCAATTATTAAAAGTGGTATTGTAAATCCATCAAGCTTTAAATTAGATGGGCCACTATTGGCAGTTAACGGTGATGGTAGTCTTAATTTACTGCAAAAGACATTAAATTATAAAGTAAATGGTAAATTATTGGCACCTAATGTTAATCCATTATTTAAAAAATTAACAATTCCAATTAGTATTAAAGGGACATTTGCCGATCATGAAACTAGCGTAGATTGGATTTCAGTTCAGAAACAATTAATCCAATATGTTATTGAAGCTAATGCTGAAATGATAAAAAGTGCTGTAAAACAAAATGTGCAAAATGTTATTAATAATCAACTTAAACAATCTGTTCCAAGTGGCGGTAGTAGTAATGGTGGTGGGACTAATCAGATTATTAATAATGTAAGTAAATCTGCAGCTGAAGCAATTGGCAATATTTTTGGTCATTAATTCTGCTTATGTTGGTATTTAAGGCTTTAAAGTGGGATTTAAAAAATTACAATACTTGGTTAAGTATCCTATAATGATTATAATAAAACTAATTTATAATACAAACGGTAACTATTATACTGCTGATATCTCAGATATTTAAGTATGATGATTATTGCCAGGCAATAAAGGTGTGGTTACTACTAGTTTTAATTCTGTATTAATATTAAATTTGGGTTATCCATCTATAGCTTCTTGCACTTATTGTAATAAAGGCACTTAACCGATTTCGCTAAAGCCTATAGTAGTATTTAGAACTTTGGTTCTTTGAGTCTAGATTTTCATGTAGCAGTCGCACATGCTGTGAGTATAATGATAGCATAGAAAAATGATATTTCTCATTTAGAGAAAGTCGATGATTTAAATAATATAGAGAATTACTGAGGTTAAGATAGAATAGATAATTATTTACTCTATCTTAAGCGTATATTGTTTTTTGAAATAAATGACACAAAGTTTATACACCTTGCTTAAGACTTGCAGCAATAAATTCATCTAAATTGCCATCCATTACTGATCGAATATTTCCAATTTCAACGTTAGTTCTAAGATCTTTAATTCTGGATTGATCAAAAACATAAGAACGAATTTGGTGTCCCCAACCAATATCTGTTTTATTATCTTCTAACTTTTGTCTTTCACTTTGCTTTTTACGAAGTTCCAGTTCATATAATTTAGCTTTTAGCATTTTAAATGCTTCATCACGATTGCGATGCTGTGAGCGATCATTTTGGCACTGAACTACAGTATTAGTCGGAATATGAGTAATTCTAACTGCTGAATCTGTTTTATTAATATGCTGTCCACCAGCACCTGAGGCACGATACGTATCTATTCTAAGATCTGCTGGATTAATTTCAATTTCAATATTATCATCTACTTCCGGATAGACAAATACACTGGAAAAGGAAGTATGCCTTTTATTATTCGCATCAAATGGGGAATTACGTACTAAACGGTGTACACCTGTTTCTGTT
>CALFYC010000055.1 GCA_937952895.1 uncultured Neisseriaceae bacterium | reverse complement strand
AAAAGCATCTACAAAATATATGTCAGTGTGCCGATTTCATTGGAAAGAAGGGGCCTATAGTTCAAAAAATGATAAAGCTCATTAATTTCAATGAATACAATAGTTTTATATTTATTAGATTAGGTTAGAAAGAAAAATAAATTTTAAGAATTCCAAATATTGTAAACCCAAAACTTTAATTAATATTAGCTTAATAAATTGTAACTAATATTTGCTATTTAGCAATGAACATAAAGCATTTAAATTATACGAGGTAGTGAAACCATGAAGAAATTTATTTTTTCTAGCCTATTTTTATTATTAATGAATTTTGTACATCCCGAACCAAAAAATGTTTCTAAAATTGATTTATTAAAAGAAATGTTTCAAAAAATGGTGGTAAATAAAGATGCGTCATTAATACCTTATTATTATGCTAAAGATCTAATCTTATATAGTAACGGTAACAAAGAAAATTATGCAGAATTTTATGATTCGCATAAGAAGTATTATCAAACTCCAATTCAATATCAAATCAAATTTGATGATAATGCAACTATTGAAAATAATAATAAAGTTGCAGCTCGAATATTTATTACCACTAAGCTTCCAAATCAACCCCCTCAACTAATTGAAGTATTACTTATTGCCGAATATAAGGATAATAAAATTTCTAAAGCATGGGAAGTGACAGACCCGGATTGGTCAAAAATGAAAGCATTTAAAAAATAATTAATAGATATAGAAGAAAGCTAAATCAAAATATTTATAATCAGGTATTATTTTAGTTAAAGATTAACCATAATTTATTTTCCATTGCTGTTTTAATTTTGTATATTTAGCATTCTTTTCAGCAGATTGCCACTTAATATAGAATATATTGGCACAAATTGCTTTTTGTAGATCACCAGTTCCGCTTTTTAATAATTCGTAATCATTATTCTTATCATATTTTAAGCCACCTTTAAAATTTGTATAGCGCCTAGAACGAGTATAACCCATTTGTAAATATTTTCTTGCCATATCAGCCCCTACGAAATCATCGTGTTTTAAATATTCTAAGAATAGTGTATAGATTTTATTGCTACTAATAGTTGCAATTTCTGGAGTTTTAAAGCGCCAAAAGCGTCCAATTTCTGATTTATATGGTTCACATATTAGCACTCCTTGTTCCCCCTTACCTACTTTATATAATTCGGGATTTAAGCGATAATCAACATTACTTTTCCAAGAGTAGTTTGTAATATTGAAGTTTAAATAACTTGGCTTTGAAGACATAATAAAGCATATTTCCACAAAATTAATTATTGGGGCAAATTTTACTATTTAAAGAATCTAAAAACTTGTTTAAATTTTACCCTAATTTTTACTATACTAATTTAGTTTTTATGTTGCTAATATTCAATACTGATCATATGATCAATATTTAATTTTATATAAGAAAGGAAATATCATAACAAAAATAGCAAATATAATATTAATCGTTGGTAGTTTATTATTAATAGCAAATGTTCAAGCAATAGATTGTTCAACATTATTTAAGCTACCCGCAGGTGCTAGTCAGTGGGATAATGCTGAAATTGTACAAAGTATAGATTTAAGTAGTTACAAAATATATTGTAATACACGTGTTGATAGTTTTTCAAGCGATCAAAAGGTTTATGCTCCAGTTGGAAACGCTTGGGATCAAAGTAAAGAAAACCGTGTTACCACATATAAATGTAAATCCGTTGGGATTAGTAGTTGCAAATTTATTCAAGCTGAAAGTCTTTAATTAATTTAAACCCACTTCTAAAATAGCCTAGAAAATAGGCTATTTATTTTATAACTTTGCTAACAATAATCTCATATTAGAGACAATAAAACCGCATCACTAAATAGAATGAAATTCATTTTTTAATGGATAATAAATAAAGTAAATGTGGAATAAAAAAATAATTTTTTAACTACTTACAGTTAAACCAACTTCTTGGCCATAAGATACTTCAAGAGTATGACCATCTGGATCTTTTATAAAAGCCCAATAGCCCGCAGGATAACCAGAATCAATTGGTTCTTTAACTAAAACACCTTCATGTTTCGCCATATCGCATAACCTATCTACTTCTTTTTTTGAAATACAACCAACCCCCAGATGGGAGAATGGAGCTAGAACTATATTGACTTCTTTAACAGAAAATAAAACAATTACAAATGCTCTAGTTTTATCGGAGATCCAGATGACTCTAGAGCCCGAATCTTTATCTATCCGCTCATGCACAACTACCATATTGGCATATTTAGCATAAAATTGTATACTTTTATCCAAATTGGTTACACAAAGAGCAATATGTGTAAGACCTACATCAACATTCATATAATTAAGTTTCCCAAAAAATAATTGGATCTATTTTATACCTACTTGAATTCATAATATATCACAAAATCTAAATTAGCAGGTTAACATACATTATATATTCATCAATAAAATAACATATCGGCAACCATAACTGCTCTTGATAGACTGCTAATAAAGGATTCTGGTAGATACAATAAAATTATTTCCATATAATAAAAGCGTTTTATTACCCAAACCTTGATAAAAGCTTTGAAAAAAGCTATTGACAAATTATATAATTATAAGGTAAAATATCTATATTAGAAGTAGATAGTCTGCAACTAAAAAGGAGCATATTATGAGAATGTCATCTAAAAACTTAATAAAAATAATTTTAAGTAATGTATTATTAATTAGCTCAATTAATGCTAAAGCTGATAGTAATCCTATATCACTTGATATAACATCAGGGAATTATCAATTCCAACCTTGTACTGTAGATGTCCCAAATCAGCCAACACTAGATATTTCAGATTATTTTGAAAGCGTTACTGATTATAATGGTGTTTATAGAAAAGGTTATTCAGATCCATTTGAATTTTATACAGATAATGTTAATGCACCAGGTGTGACATTACCAGGGCCTTCTCGCCAAGCCCATTGCAGTTGGAAAGTTGGCACCAATTTTACTTGGAATTCCCAATCTGAGCAATGTATATTAAATGGAACTTTTGGTAATTCTGATACAAAACCTACAAAATGTACTATGAACGATAATGCCATGATTACAGATAATAGTCAAATCGCCAAATGGACAAATAGCAATGGACAAACAATTATGATTACTGGTATACCAGGTGAAGCTGGTCCTGTTCCAGTTACAATTGGGTTTGGACATGGTGTCTTAAATAGTACATGCGGTGGAGTTGCGTTAGTAAAAAATACAGACAGTTCTGGCACCCACTATGCAGCCATAATGCAAGTTGATGCCCGTGCATGGAGTTTTGAAATATCTCAACCAGCTAGCACTAATCTAGCATCAGATAATTATGGTGGCACTTGCTATATTCCAGAGGTTACCTTATTAAAACCTGAGGATGTACAAAATATATTATCTCAATTGCCAAATCCATAAAAATAATTGGTTAAATAGTGGCGGCTGTATAGCCGCCTAATTTATTTATATTCCTATAAATAATCTAATTGTAATATATTGTTTATTTTTTAATTGCTATCATTCTTAAGCGCACATAATCAGCAAACCAATTCCCATCAATAAATAAATTTTTTCTAGCATAATTTTCAACTAAATCTAAAAAAGATGTTTGAGTAGATACATCCATATCTTTTAATATTAACCCTCTAAACATTTTTACCCAATTTTTAATCCCATCTAAACCTATTAATTTAGTTGGACGATCAAATAATAAAGCATATTTTACAATAAGTCCATTTGCTTCTAAAATTGAGCTATATTCACTAATACTTGGAAAATATACTGTCTTTAAAGAAAAATCCAACATTACTACTGAAGATATTGTTGCGCTTAAACTTTCCGAATTGAATATTTATTTTGCTAAAGGAGCAATTGTTGTATTAT
>CALFYC010000054.1 GCA_937952895.1 uncultured Neisseriaceae bacterium | reverse complement strand
ATCTGGCAAATTAAACTCAAGAAATATTTGATCTAATTTAATAAAATCATTTAAAAAAGTTTTAATTCTCATTTTGGATACTGCAAGATAAAGAAGATAAATTCGATATTTAACAAACATTTTGTGCCAAATACCAATAAATTCATAATTTTCAAAAACAAATTGACTAGCTAATCTAGTTAATATAATAACTTGCGTTTCTTTTTTCTTATCTATTTTAACCAAGCCATCTGGAATCTCAAATTCAAAAAATTGTTTAGCTAAATTTAGAGTTTGCCAAACGACATGCTCACACTTCAGGATTGAAGCAAGCCGCATTACTTCATTTAAATTTGGACGATTAGTATTAATATATTTTACAATATCCAAAAGCCAGCGAAGTCTAACCCACGCATGAGTTGCACCATGAATCATTAAATACAATAAATGAAAATCATCTTGTAATGTTACAATTAATTCATTTCCCACCTTTATTTCTTGAGATTTTAATTGATTAAAATCAAAGTAATTAAGCCATAATGAATTAACTCCAAAATGTAATTCAATCTCCACTTGTCGCCCATGGTGTACTGCAGAAATATCCTTAGGATGAGCTAATAAATAATCGAGTTTAGCTCCGACCAATGGATAATTGGGTCTCATTATAGTGTACCCTAAAGTAACTAAATCACCCATTGCTAAGTGTAAATCTTTGGGTTCTACCCATATATCAATATCTTTACAAGGTCTTGATTCATTTACCCCATACGCAAGATTGGTTAAAGGCAGCCCCTTTACAAACCAATGTTTGATTTGGGAATCTTTAAATTTACGACTAATTCTAACTATTTCAGCAGATTTAGTTAATAATTTAATTTTATCTTTATTAGAATAATTTAAGAATTGCACCTTAACCGAATCTGGTACTTCAGAAGAATTTTGGATATTTTTACATACTTGGTGATGGAGGCGATGGCGGACAACTAATTTAAAAAACACTTGCCAATCAATAGTTTTGTAATTATTAAATACTCTTAATTCTTCACTATTTGATTTTGTAAAAGCCAGAACTAAATTAAATTCATTGCTAGGTGCCATTATTTATAAACTTCTATGATTAACTTTAAAAATGTAGAGTAATTTTGCCATATAAATAGCAGATTATGCTTGGTTTTTAATAAAGTCCAGATTAAATTTACTATAAATTTAAATTTTCACTTAATAAGCCATTTTTTTAATTTTTTTTCATCCTTAATGATTAAGGAATATACTGTACAATTAGCTTTTGTAAATTTAATTTTTAAATTTAATAAAGCCTCTCGTCTAAATATAGTCAAAGTTGCACTATCTCCAACTTTATAACGAGATAATTGCAAATTTACATCATAAAATTTTTCATTATCTAGAGCAATTATATGATCATTTGATGATAATCCTGATACTGATCCTACACTATTGCTATAAACATGTTTAACTTTATAACCTAAATTATCTTTGATTAAATTACAGCCTAAATCTACAAAATTATAATCTTTAGGAATATTTTCATTATCAGTTAACACTTTTCCATTATCACTATATCTTTGATTACGGTGTATTAATTGAATTCCAAATTTATCTAATAAGTCTTTCAATGGTAAAATTTTAGTCTCAGTAACCCAATTATTTAAAATACTGTCTAAATTGCAGCCGCTAAAACCACTAATTAAATTAATCAGCTCATCTTCTTTAATCCCAAGTCCATCATTTTGCGATTTTTTATACAGTTTTAGTAATACGTCATCCAAGGATACTTTAGCCAATGAGTTATTACGCATATATAAATCTAGACATAATCCAATTAGTGCGCCTTTCGTATAGTAATTTACTATACTATTTGGGCTATTTTCATCTTGGCGATAATATTTAACCCATGCAGTTAAACTACTATTGACAAGAGATTGGGTTTGCACCCCATTAAATTTATATACTCCATTTATATTACTTAAAACAATGT
>CALFYC010000053.1 GCA_937952895.1 uncultured Neisseriaceae bacterium | reverse complement strand
GTTTGGAAAATGGGTCACGGGTGGAATCGGTTGGGGTTATGCAATTACTCAAAATTTGCGTTTAACCGCAAATTTTGGAAACGCATTCAAAGCCCCTAATTTTAATGAACTCTATTTCCCGTTCTCAGGAAATCCAAATTTAAGACCTGAATCATCACGCAGTTTTGAAATGGGTATTACCAGCACAACAAAACTTGGAAAGTGGTCAATTAATGCCTATGAAACACATATTAATAATTTAAAATCGAAATTGCACTGTATCAAAAGATCTCAATTAATCGAAATTGCAATTAATAATAATATTAATTTCTTATAATTAGTATTTATTAATCTATCTTTGCATACCAACAATTAATACTTTTTTCATACCATAATTTGTCTATTTCTTGCTTGGTAGTATTTTGCCAATTCGGAGAGTCAGTAACAAATAATCTACCTAATTCCTGTCCTAAATAATACAAATTCCTACCACTAGAATATTGTCTATTATTCCAATTTCTAAATGCTAAATCTATATTTTTATTTTGGGTTATTTGTGTTTCAAGAGCTAAGGCGTCAGATAGCGCTTTTGTAGCACCTGCTGCAGTATGTGGTCTCACGATGTTTGATGAATCCCCAACTAATAATAGATTATCTTTTATATAACTTGGTATTAATAATTCATTTACTGCTTGTGTATATGGTGCTTGTGTATTAATTATAAGATCACTGATGTCTTTTGAAAACCATTTTCTTACGTTAGTATGTAAATAGTCTAGATATAATTCTGGCATATGCCCTTTTATTATGTTTTGCCGTGCCATATCTGTATCATGTTTAAATAATTTATGGTTTAAATCAACCTTTTCATAAATTAGCCAGTTTATTATATACTTATACTGCTGGCTGTTATCTGATAGATTAGGCACTAAATAAATCAGTAAATGTCCACGTTCAAAAACATAAAATGGCGCTTTACCTAAAAACTTCTCTACCATTCTTGAATTATTAATCTCCAGTGTCCCACGCCAAATAATTGTATTCACAAAATTTGCCCTATACTCAGGATATAAATATTTACGCCCAAATGAATTTATTCCATCACAAAATATACAAAAATCAAACTCATAACTTTGCTGATTATTAATAACTATACCAACTTTATCTCTATCTAAGTTTACAACTTTGGTTAGTTCAGCATCATAATTAATCTTATCCTCTAGTTTTCGATTTTTTAACGCATTATAAACTTGTTGCCAATGTAATGCATACCCTTTTATGGGATGAGATGCAATCAAATGCTCATTATTGGTCAAAAAATTATAATGAATAATTGGGCGTTCATTTATTTCTAAGCCAATGACGTTCTTAGCAATAATCTCTTGGTGCATCAATTTATTAACTAATTCATAAGGTAACCATATGCCAGCCCCACGATCAGAAAATGAATTAATAGCTGACTTTTCAAAAATAGTTACCTCAAAACCTAATTTACTCAATACGTTAGCACAAGCACTTCCTGCAATTGATGAGCCAATTACTGCAAATTTAAAATTCATAATAAGTTTTCCTAAGGCATTAAAGTTATTGTCAATTATATTAGCATAAATTGGAGATAAAAACTTTCAGTAAAAAATACGGATATTACCCAAAATCAGCTTTCGTTAGAATTATGCCTGATTTAAAAGGAGTCGATTATGAGTTTATTTTGTATTCTTGCTTTTGATGAGAAAAATAGCAACCAAAAACGCCAAGAAAATTTGGAAAATCATTTAAAACATCTTAGAAAGCTAAAAGATGTTAAAAAACTACTTTTTGCTGGCCCCTTATTGGACTCAGATCAAACCGAAGCAATCACATGTGGTAGTATGTTAATTGTTGATTTCAATAATCTTCAAGATGCCAAAAAATGGTTTGAGCAAGATCCGTATTTTTTATCTGGAATATTTAGAGAAATTTATATTAATGCATACATAGAATGTATTGAGAAAATATAAATTTTAGAAGGTAATGTTCTTTTCGAAATATTAAAAAGAAGTTATCGAGGAGCCTACGCCATTACAAATGTATGGAGGTTCATCCACGTATGAATGACTTAAACCCAACGGGCCAGCTACCCCTTCCCAAATCACTCCGGAAGTACTAGTATATGTATAAGTAAGATATGCGGTGAGACTAGTTGTTGGAACCATTCCGTGATTTGGAATTTCTATTGATTCTGGAACATATACAACAATATGCTGATTTTGTATAGTTACATTACTTATATGCATGTAAGGGGTATGAAATGGGTTACTATCTGGCATTAAATTCATTCCAGCTTGAAGAATACCCGATACACAAGCAATATTACCTTCAGGAGGACTAATATCTAGTAAAACTTGATAATCAGCAAAAATTGGTTTACTTAAAATAAAAAATGCCACCATGCAAAAAAGATATTTTTTGTAAAATGATTTCATATTTACCATCTTTAAAAATTAAAATAACTATTAATCTCTAATTATCATTCAAATTATATATTTTATTAATTCATTGAGCCAATTTTTGATAAATTACGATCAGAATCTTTAATTACTACAGCAAACTTCTCTGATTGAGGCTTATAATTATTTTTTAAGACTAAACCATGCCCATTAGGTGACAAACCGTAACTCCCAAACGACATAGGCACACTTTGACCAATCGCTTTAATGGTTGATGAATCCGGCGAATATACCCACCCACCCTGACTTTTACCTCCAATTAAGTTAATATAAGCAACCCCAAGCCCAGAACCAGCATGACTTAAGCAATCATAATGACTCTTTAATTTGACCACCCGGCTTCCGGTATTAGGAATTTCAAACTCAGTTGATTTAAATTCATGCCCCCAAAATCCCACTTTAACTTTGATAATTTCACTAGAATAATTAGTAACCTCAAATGCGCAATCAGCGTAGCTATAATAGTTAATACTAAATAATATTCCCCAAAAAAGTAATACCTTCATAGTAACATTTTTCTTATTTTAAGAAAAATTGCACAGTAGTTACTACACGTACAACTTTTTTAATACTAGAAGAATCTCCACTAAACCCATCTAATGCAGAAATTGTAAAGACTCCTTGACTGGCCATTCTGATTTTACCAAGCTTACTACCAGAATTAGTTGCAAATTCTCCAGCTGAAATACGAGCACTAGCTAATGCACTATTTAACATACCTGCTTTAATATTATTTAATCCAGTATAGGTATAATTTACGTTATTGTTATTTAATAAGACGCCTTGCTCAATCAATTGATTAGTCATTTGCACCGCATTTACCACATGATTAATTTTATTCGTCGTAATAGTCACTCCAGCATTAGCCGTATAATGTGCAACTTTAGTATTATTACTATACGAATTGGCATAATTATCAAATAATGAAACAGGCTGCTTTTGAATTTCATTAACATTAAATCCTTGATTAATTAGAAATGTTATAACTTGATCCTGCTCACGATTAATGTTACTATAAATTTCTTTTAAATCCGCACCTGATGTAGTAAAACCAATTTGCCAACTAGCACGATCAGCGATAACCTGGCTTTCTGCTAAACCTTTAACCTCAACATAGCGGTCAAAATTTTTAAAATACCTAATTCCACAGTCAATAAATAAGCCCGAACCAGCTATTCCAATAGCTAAAATTATTGCAATAGCAACAGCTGTAACGCTACTAAATTTTTTCATAACTAAAATATCCTTTTACAAATTATTGCCTAAAAAGCCTAAAATCAAATGAAACAAATCTTCACTATATAAGTAGGGAGCATGCCCTGCATTTGCCACCACAAAATGACTCAATAGAGAATTAGTTTCCATCATTTTTTCAATGGTTTTTACATTTAGAATATCTGATTTTTCACCATGTAATACTAAAGTTGGCAACTTAACATTATTCCATATATGCCAAAGATCAATGTTACCAAATTTTTGAAATGATTTATTAAATGGTCGACTTAACCGTGCATCACGTTTTAAAATATATTTACCATTATCGTTTTTTTGTGAAGAAGTTCGAATAAAAAATTCCCATACCTCATCTGGAAGATTCCCAAAATCGGCTGAAATTTCCATTAAATAGTTTTTTAACTCACTATAGCTATCAAAAACTGGCTCTTTGACGCTATATCGTGCAATTCTTTCTAACCCAGCAGCATCAATTGATGCACCCACATCATTTAGGATTAACTTTCGAATCGGTGAATACGGTAATGCAGCAATTGACATTCCGATAATTCCACCCATTGATGTACCAATATAATCAATATTTTTTAAATCAAGAGCTTTAATTAATCCTAAAACATCATTAATATAAAATGGAATATCATAACCCGATGGATTAACTAAATAATCACTATTACCACGCCCTACTATATCGGGAGCTACAACATAATAACCATTTGCAGCAAAAAATTTACCTACATAATCAAAATCTCGACAATTCCGATTTAAACCATGCACACATAAAAGAGTTTTAGAACAATTTTCTTGATTTCCCCAAGCCAGATAAGACATTTTATAATACCTAAATCCACGTTTACATTTAATATAATTTATCTGGGGAAATGTCATAAACGATTCCTTTTTTATACTTATCAAACCTTATTTCCAACCATCTTTTAAGCTAACCGTCTTATTAAAGACAAATTGATTATTCGTAGCATTAAAATCTTTCATATCAGCAACAAAGTAGCCAACTCTTTCAAATTGAAAAACCTGTTCGGGTTTAGCAGTTTTGATTGCTGGTTCAATAAATGCACTAACTTCTTTTAATGAATTAGGATTAATAAACTCTTTAAAATCACGACCATCTTCAGCATTATCTGGTTGAACTTCAGTAAATAATTGTTCATAAAGGCGAACATTTGCTTTAACTGCGTGCGGTATACTTACCCAATGAATTACCCCTTTAACTTTACGTCCTTCCGGATTTTTACCCAAAGTATTTAAGTCAATGCTGCAGCGTAATTCAAGAATTTCACCAGCTCGATTTTTAATAACTTCATGACATTTAATTACATAACTATGACGTAGTCTAACTTCGCCCCCTAAAACCAATCTTTGCCAACCAGGAATTGCATCAATCAGAAAGTCACTTTGATCAATATAGATTTCTTGACTTAACTCTACTAATCTTTCACCTAATTCATCACATTGAGGATGAAATGATGCGTTACGACTTGTTGCACCTTGATCAAAATTAGTTAATACTACTTTTAGTGGATCAAATACTGCCATAATACGTGGCGCTTTAGACTCTAATTCTTCACGAATCGCACTTTCTAAAAATGGGACATCTACAATATTTGGTGATTTAGATACACCACATCTAGTTGCGAACAAACGAATCCCGGAAGCAATATACCCCTTTCTTCTCATACCAACTAAAGTTGGCATTCGTGGATCATCCCAGCCGGATACTAAACCTAATTGAACTAATTCATTAAGTTTTCGTTTACTTGTGACTGTATATTGTAATGCAAGTCTTGAAAATTCAATTTGGCGCGGATGACTATTTAGTAATCCAGCTGTAACTAAATGAGATATAACCCAATCATATAATGGCCTATGATCCTCAAATTCTAACGTACAACAAGAATGAGTAATATTTTCCAAGGCATCAGAGATAGAATGCGTATAATCATACATAGGGTAGATGCACCATTTATCTCCAGTTCGAATATGAGATGCACGCTTAATACGGTAAATTACTGGATCACGTAAATTAATATTTGGGGAACTCATATCTATTTTTAAACGGAGTGTTTTACTTCCATCAGCAAATTCGCCATTTTTCATTGCTTGAAATAAGGTTAAATTTTCTTCGATACTGCGTGTTCGATAAGGGCTATTTTTCCCCGCTTCAGTTAAATTACCTCGATATTCGCGCATCTCAAATGCACTTAAATCACAGACATAAGCAAGATCTTGTTTAATAAAATACACCGCAAATTCATATAATTTATCAAAATAATCTGATGCATGTTTAACTTCACCATCCCAATTAAAGCCTAACCACTTAATTGTCTCTTCAATACTTTTTACGTATTCTTCACTTTCTTTTTCTGGATTAGTATCGTCAAAGCGCAAATTACATTTACCCTTAAATTCTTGAGCTAGACCAAAATTTAAACAAATTGATTTGGCATGACCAACATGCAAATAACCATTAGGTTCTGGTGGAAATCTGGTTATTATATTAGTATGTTTTCCAGTTTTTAAATCTTCTGTAATGATATTACGAATAAAATTATTTGCAACTGGAAGATCATTATTATTTACTTTATTCACATTTAATCCTTTATAGGCTAACTTCACCACTAATTCGCATTGGAAAAACGATTCCATTCATATGATCTAATTCATGCTGTAATACTCGTACAAAAAAATCATCACGTGTCCCTGTATGCAAATTTCCATATTGATCATAAAATCTATACTTAAGTTTCTTATATCGAGTTACATCACCTCTTGCCACTGGCACAGAGAGACAACCTTCATTAAGAGTCGATAATTCATTTCCAACTGGCTCAATTTCTGGATTAATAACAACCGTTAAAGGGCAAGAACCAATATTGCTATATCTGGTATTTGTTGTATCATATTCAATTATAGCGATTCGCTTTAATACTCCAATTTGAACCCCAGCAATTCCAACGCCTTGTTTAAATTTGGCAGTATCTACTAGATCATCAATTAAACTATTTAGCCAAGGGGTATTAAATTCATGTATTCCAATTGGTTCACTGCTAGACCCTAAACGCGGATCTCCTATAGTTAAAACTGGTTTTATCATTATTTAACTCATTTAAAATTACAATAACTTACAACAAAAGTATATTTTGCTATAATATCTAATTCACAGCCCTTGATTATAGCAAAACTAAGGTTTTATAACCTAATATTATAAAACGCATATATTCTTGAAAAAGGTATTATAACTCATGAAAGTTGCATTTATTTCAGATCTACATTTATCACCCGATACGGTTAATAATAACCAGTTATTTTTCAACTTGATGCATAAATGGCAAAACGAATTAGATGCTTTATATATTCTAGGGGACTTCTTAGATTACTGGTTAGGAGATGATGATGATAATATATTTATTCGTGAAATCAAACAATCATTAAAAAGCTTCACACAAAATAATAAACCAATTTATTTTATTGGTGGCAATCATGATTTTGCTATTGGACATAAATTTGCTAAAGAAACTGGAATTAATCTTTTAAAAGATTGCTCAATTTTAGATACAGGCGATACTAAAATTTTACTTAGCCATGGTGATATATTTTGTACTTTAGATGTAAGTTATCAAAAAATGAAGAAAATCTTACGTAATCCAATATTAATGGCTATTTTATTAAAAACACCTCTTAGTTGGCGCTATAAGATCAAACAAAAATTAGAAAAAAAATCTTCTAATTCGTTTAATAAAGCTAGCTTAGAAACTTATTTGGTAGTTAAAGAAAGTATAGCCAAACTTGCAAATAAACATAAAGCTCAGATAGTTATCCATGGTCATACTCATCAGCCTGGATTTTACGAAGTTAAATCTACATCTGGCCTAATTCAGCGCTTTGAAATTCCAGATTGGGTTGACC
>CALFYC010000052.1 GCA_937952895.1 uncultured Neisseriaceae bacterium | reverse complement strand
TTATTTACTGCTATATATTTTAATTAAACGAGGATTAGAAGCGCTTAAAGATCGAGCTGTGCCATTAGGTAAATTATTTATTTTTCCAGTTGCCATGACAATTTGGGCACTCTATGATATACAAATTATGTTTGGATTTAATCGCATAGAAATCATTTTAAGTGCACTAATTGGCATTATTTTAGGTATTCTACCTGGGTTATTGTTAGTTCGACATAAAGTTAGCTATAAAGATGGTATGTTAGTTTTAAAAGGGAGTTATTTAACCTTGGTTTTAGTAATGACTATTTTTATTTTTAAGTTTATCATGTTCAGTTTTATTGGTTATAACCCTTTAATATTAAAAGATCTTGTATTTACTATTTTATGTTCTGGCACATTTTGTTTTATTTCAGGTGTTACTCTTGGAAGATTGGGTTACTACCTTTATATTTTTAGATTAAATTCTCAGATTAGTTCTAATAAATAAATTTAATGCTATTTAGACTATAATCAAATTGCCAATATTTATATTACAATTATTTATATATAAGTAGCTAATTCCATGCTGCTTGCAAGTAATGCAAGTCTTGCAATTACGCCATAAGTATAAAAGCGATTAGGTGGACAATCTGGTTCAGCACCAAATTCTGATATACAAGGGGTTGCAAATGTAAGTGGTTTAAAGTTAGCGCCAACTGCATTTAGGTTTTCATCTTTACCCTTTTCCGGATGAACACGATAAAAGCCACCAATTACCGAATTATCCATCATATAAACAACAGGTTCAGCAACATTGCCCTCAAGTTCTTCGAAAGTATGAACACCCTCTTGGATAATAACTTCAGAAACATTTTGGCCATCTTTAATAACTGCCATTTTATTTCTGGATTTACGATTAATTGATAATATATCTTCACTTGATCTAACGACCATAATTCCCATTCCATAAGTGCCATTATTAGCTTTAACGATTACATATGGATCTTCTTTTATATTATGCTCTTTATATTTGATTCTGATTTTAGCAAGCATTGTATCAACTTTTGTCGCTAACTCTTCAATTCCAATTCGATTAGCGAAATCCAAACCAGAGCATATATCAAAAAAAGCATTGATTTGCCATGGATCAATTCCAATTAATTTACCAAATTCATCACAAACTTTATCGTATTCAGTAAAAAAATTGGTTTTTTTTCGCATATACCAACCTGCATTAAGTGGTATAAATAAATGCTGTTTAAGGTCTTCTAAAATTGCTGGTCTGCCGCTAGATAAATCATTATTTAAAATAATACAGCATGGATTAAAGCCCGAAAGAGTTTTAATTACATTACCTTCACGCTTAATTGGATGATATACAAGCTTTTTACCATCAGATAAAGTAACTTCGGTAATCTCGGTTATTTCTGGTGATAAACTACCAATTTGGATTTCAACGCCAGCTTGTCTAAAGATCTGTAACAAAGTATAAACATTATGGAGATATGCTTGATTTCTGGTATGATTTTCTGGGATTAATAAAAATTTGCGCGCTTGATAATTATATTTATCCAATAAGTATTGAACAGCGTGAACTGCTAACGGAATAAAACTTGGATTGATATTATTAAATCCGCCAGGAAATAAGTTCATATCAACTGGAGTTAATTTAAAGCCACTATTTCGAAGATCCACAGAACCATAAAATGGAGCACGGTGATCATGCCATTTCAAACGAAACCAATGTTCGATACTATTTTGTAATTCAAGACATTTTTTTTCTAAATCAAGTAAAGGAACAGTTAGGGCAGTATTTAAATGAGGCACTTTGAGCATGACATCTCCATAAGTAGCTTTATCAATGGCGCTTAAGCAACATACTTAAATAATGTTACTACTTTTTTAACACCATCAATATTTGCGGCTGAATCGGCAATTTGTTTGGCTTGGGTAGGATTTACAATTCCTAATAAATATACAACACCATCAGTAGTTACTACTTTTACGCTATTACTACTAACCCCGCCTAAAGTTAAAATTTGTGTTCGAACTTTAGTGGTAATTAGTGAATCACTGCTAGATGTGCCAAATGATTGGGTAGGTTGAATTTGGACGTAATCATAAATCTTTTTAACTCCAGGTATAGCAATGGCATCAAATTCAATCTTGCTTCTTTCTGATTCATTAACGGCTTGTCCAGTTAACAATACAACCCCTTCGTAAGATGTTGTGTATATATTCGAGTCTGGGTAATCAGATGTGTATTTTAGCTTTAATTTAGCTTCGATAGTATTATCATCAACAACAACCCCGGAACTTCTTGGGTCTGTTGCAATAGCTGCGGTCGTTCCAGCTGCGGCACCGATTGCTCCTACTGCTAAAACTGTACAGCCATTTAATAAGGTAATGGCCAGAATACCTAAAAATACTACATAATTGAGCCAAATACGCATCTGTAAGAAAATCCAAAAATTGTTTATTAAGAGAGAAAGAAACCTATAAGCAATAAGCGTTATAGGTTATTATAAAATATTAACTAAAATGCTGAGGTACTATATACATGGTTTCATCATTAAGGTCTTTACTACCACTTAATATAATTGAACCATCATCTTTAACATGAACAAATAAATCGTAATTATCTTTACCGCCAACTACGTGTTCAAATAATCGACCACCTTTAGTATTTTGTGCATCTTGTGATATAGCATATGGTCTAGAGAAACCAGGATTTACAATACCAAACCATTTGTTATTTACATAAAATGTAATATAATGTTTAGTAAAAATTGTTTCATCGGCAAAACCCTTGAAACATTTAAAGTCACCAGCAGGAATTTCACCACTAGAGTTAGAACCAACTAATGGATCTGGTTGTTTCCATTTATGATGAACCCCATTATTATTATAGGATACACTTGATTTGGTCCAATTATAATAGCATACATTAAAATAATGCTCAGCCCAAGCTTGGGTTATAGAAATGCAAAACAAAACAAGGAGTATTTTTTTCATATTATGTATACCTTCATAGAATCAAATTTTAACACTATAGAAATAGCACTATATTAAATGTAGCGTTATTATATACAATTTGATGTGAACTTAGGTAAATTTTTTATCTATTATTTTTGGTTGGCTATTTAAATAATCTTGTATTGATTGACGATTTTTACCTGATAGCTGTAATTGTTTAATACTCAAAATGGTATTATTCCCGCATCCAATATAAAAAGCTTTATTTTGAATTAGAAAGTATCCAGGATCTAATTTGGTAGATAAATTTGCAATTTCAGCATCCCAAATTTTAATTAATTGATTATCTAAATTTGTAAAACATCCAGGAAATGGGTTGAAGCCACGAATTTTAAGTAAAATCATAGTTGCATCTTCAAGCCAATTAATGGATGCCTCAGATTTTTCAATTTTGTGGGCATAGGTTATGCCAATTTGCGGTTGTGGTTTTGCTACAATTTGTGCATAATTATTTAAATAATTAAGAATTAATTTACTTGAAAGTTGAGTTAATCGGTTAGTTAAGCTCAAGCTGGTATCGATATCGTGGATTTCCAGTTGTTCCTGGAGTAAAATATCACCAGTATCAAGCCCTTCATCCATTTGCATAAGTGTTACACCAGTTACTTTATCGCCGGCAATGATAGATCTTTGAATAGGCGCTGCACCACGCCAACGTGGTAATAGTGAGACATGAATATTAACACAACCATATTGAGGAATTTCAAGCACCTCTTTAGGTAAAATCATTCCATAAGCAAAAACAATCATTAAATCTGGTTTTAGTTGTTTCAGTTGCTGCAATATCTCTGCGTTATTTTTTAAAGAAAAAGGTTGTAAAATAGTTAGTTTTTTTTCTAAAGCTAACTCTTTAACTGGTGAAGCTGCAATCTTTTTACCACGACCAGAGGGTCTATCAGGTTGTGTTAAAACTAAATCAACTAAAAATCCATTATTTAGAATATCCTCTAAGATAATCTTTGAGATTTGTGGTGTGCCTGCAAATATGATACGTAATCTTTCACTCATACTATTTAATTAGCTTTACTAAATTTGCCATTTCAATAGCACCAATTGCACAATCATATCCTTTGTTATCAGCATTAATATCAGATCTTTTATAGGCTTGGTCATCGTTTTCCGTAGTAATGACCCCAAACAAAACTGGAATATTATAAGTTAAAGCAACGTGACTAGTTCCTTTTGCTACTTCATTACAGACATAATCATAATGCGTTGTTTCACCACGAATCACACAGCCTAAAGTGAGAATTGAATCATATTTTTTGGTTTGAGCCATTTTTTGTGCAATTAATGGAATTTCAATAGCTCCAGGAACCCATGCTATATCAATATTTTCGTCTAACACATTATGCTCTTTAAACCCTTTTAATGCGCCTTCAAGTAAACGATTGGTAATATAGTCATTAAAGCGACTAATTACAATGGCAATTTTTAAATTTGCCCCAGTTAATTCTCCATTAAATAGCATCTTTATTTCCTATTAAATTGATTAAATGTCCAAGCTTCTTAATTTTAGTTTTTAAATATTCAATATTATTTGGGTTTGCTTGAGCATTAACAGCAATCCGTTCCACAATACTAATTCCATAATCTTCTAAGGCACTGATTTTTTCAGGGTTATTTGTAAGTAAACGAACTTTTTTAATGCCTAAATCATTTAAAATTTGAGCTGCTATTGCATAATCGCGCATATCATGAGGAAATCCTAGCATTTTATTCGCTTCTAACGTATCTGCCCCATTTTGTTGTAATTCATAGGCTTTTAATTTATTTAAAAGACCAATTCCACGACCTTCTTGTTGTAGGTAGATGATAATACCATCATCATGTTTTTGAATAAATTTGATTGATTGTTCTAATTGATCATGACAATCACAACGTAGAGAACTAAATACATCTCCAGTTAGGCATGATGAATGAATTCTTACATAAGGTGCCTCACAACTAGATGGGTTACCTTTAACTAATACAGTGGTTTCAGTATTATCAATAGCGCTTGAATAACCAATAACTGAGAAATTTCCCCATTTCGTTGGTAAATTTGCTGTTGCTTCTTTTTTGACTAATTCTTCATGGGTTTTTCGATATTTAATTAAATCTTTAATTGTGATGATTTTTAAATTAAATTGTTGGGATATCTTAATTAAATCATCACGTCTGGCCATTTGGCCATTTTCAAGGATAATTTCACATAAGATTCCAACTGGTTTACTTCCACAAAGATTAGCTAGATCAACCGCAGCTTCGGTATGGCCAGCTCTTGCTAGGACTCCATTATTTTCACTAACCAAAGGAAATATATGTCCAGGCTTAGTAAAGTCTTCGACTTTAGCATTATCCGATATAAATTCTAAAATTGTTTTTGAACGTTCAAAAGCACTAATTCCTGTTGAGGTAGAGACGTGGTCAATACTGGTGGTAAATTTTGTACCACGGCGGTCAGTGTTATTTTGTACCATGGGAGTTAGATTAAATTTTTCGGCGTAAGTCCGATTAATTGGCATACATACAAGGCCTTTACCGTGGGTAATTAAAAAATTAATAATTGCCGGGGTTGCAAATTCAGCCAATGCTACAAAATCACCTTCGTTTTCACGATTTTCATCGTCACAAACAATGATTACTTTACCAGATTTAAGATCTGTAATGGCTTCTTTAATCGAGTTAAACATTTTAAATTCCTAATCCTTTAAGATTTGACTATGTGTTAAATTTGCGATATATTTACCAATCATATCACATTCTATATTAACTATGCTACCAACTTGCTTTAAACCTAAAGTTGTATTTTGTGCTGTATGGGGAATTAAACAGATTTTAATTAAATTATTTTCAATGCCAAAGATTGTTAAACTGATACCATCAATGGCAATAGAGCCTTTATAAATACACATTTTAGCTAAATTAGAGACTAGTTTAAGTTTTATTTCAAGTGCATTATCATTTCTAACGATTTCGGTAATAATTCCAGTTCCATCAATATGACCAGTTACAAAATGACCACCTAAACGATCACCTATAGCCAAAGAACGTTCAAGATTTACTGAAGAACCATTAACGAGATCTTTTAGTGATGTTGAGTTAAATGTTTCAGGCATTACATCTACATTAAATGAATCATCAATTATTTCAGTTACGGTTAAACATACTCCATTAATTGCAATGCTATTCCCAATTTTAGTATCATGAAGAATATTTTTAGCAGTTATTGTGATATTTAAGGTTTTATCAACAGTTGTAATATTTTTAATTATTCCAACTTCTTCAATGATGCCAGTGAACATTTTCATTTCCTTCAGTTTTAATTAAAGTAACCTTCAAATCATTGTCAATCATTGTTACATCATGAAATTTTAATTTAATGGTTTCAAGTAATGTATGAAAACCACTGTGCATAAAAAATGATGGGTTAGTAGAACCACCAATTAATTGAGGGCTGATATATAAGATCAGTTGATTAAATAAACCCGATTCAATAAAACTGGCATGTATTTTTGCGCCACCTTCAATGAATAAACTTGTTACCCCAGAATTACCTAAAGTTGTTATTAATTCATTTATTTCAATTTTTGCTGAGGGCATTTTGATAATACGAATCCCTAATTTTTGATATTCTAAAACTTTGGTTTGATTAACGTTATTACCAATAACAACCCATGTTTCAGCTTGTTTGTCGATAATTATCTTAGATGATATTGGGGTTCGCAAATTAGTATCTAATACAATTCTGATTGGATTTTTACCCCCCAGTGGCAATCTGGTTGTTAATGATGGGTTATCTCTTATTATAGTATTTATGCCAGTCAATATGGCGTCATGTCTGCTTCGATAAATGTGGCTATCTTCGCGTGATTTATTGTTGGTAATCCATTGACTTTGTCCGCTAATTGTAGCAATTTTACCATCTAAACTTATTCCGGCTTTGAGTGTAATATATGGAGTTTTGGTTTTAATAAAATGGAAAAAATGTTTATTTAAGGAAGCTGCTTCTGCTTCCATTAAACCAATATCAACTTCTATTCCAGCTTCTTCTAGCCGTTTTACACCGTTTCCAGCAACTAGGGGGTTTGGATCGAGTGTTGCAATTACAACTCGCTTAATTCCGCTTTCAATAATTCTATTAACACAAGGGGGAGTCTTACCATGATGACAACATGGTTCTAGGGTGACATATAAGGTAGCATCAATAGCCTCAGAATTTGCCATATTAAGAGCAATAATTTCAGCATGTTCGTGCCCAGCTTTTAGGTGTGCACCACTTCCGATACATGCGCCATTTTTTACAACGACAGCACCAACAACCGGGTTTGGACTTGTTTGTCCAAGAGTTGCTTCAGCTAAATTTAATGCTAATTGCATGTATTTTTGATCAATCATTAAAGTTCCCTATTCGTTGATCAATTTATTCAAACTAACCATAATGCAGGATTATAACATATAGGATGTAGAGGCTTATTGTCGCAATTTATATAGATTAACGAAAAACAATTTATAAACTATAAATCTATAAAATAAATGTTGGAAATCTTTTGATTAAATTTAGTTTCTATTTAAATATTATACATATCCCATTTTCATTATAAGTGTAAATTAACATATTTTATAAATTTTTATCAATATGT
>CALFYC010000051.1 GCA_937952895.1 uncultured Neisseriaceae bacterium | reverse complement strand
ATAACCATCACTTAAAATACCCATGGATCCAGGGTAATCCCATTCACCATTAGTGCTTGTGTCAATTAATTGATTATACCATATCTATTGTTGCAATACCTTGGATTTTGAGAAAATTTTAGAATTTTATTCCTGTCTTAGTTTATTGAAAAAAAATTATTGTGCCTAAAAGATAGAGTAACTTTTTAATATGTATTTGGCACCTACATGTTGGTTATAATTAGACTATGAAGATAATATTGTGTTACACTTATTCTGAACAGTAATAATAATTTTTATATAAAGGTATAAAAGATGCTTAAAACACTTATAAAAACTTATAGATATTTATTAATAATTTTATCTCTGGCACTAATAAGTTGCAATGGTGGTGGTGCAAGTAGCGGATCTTCTTCAACTATAGTAAATGGCACTTTAAGCATATCTATTAATGAATCAACCCTCACAGTCGGAGAATCAACTGCAGCCATAATTTCACTTAATAACAGCTCATCTGTAGCAAATATTGTAGCAAATATTACTTCGAATAATTCTAATCTTTCATTAAGTGAAAGTAGCTGTAATTTGTCCTCGGAATCTAACTCATGTGAAATAACTCTAATAGCAGAAAGTTTTGGTAGTTCATCAGTTATAGTGAATGCAAATGGTTATCAATCAGAATCTACAACAATAACTATAAATCCTGCAACAATTATTGTTGGAGATAGTATTAGTGGACAATTAATTAATAACCAATTTCAAGCATCTGTTGGAAATAATTATTCATCAATCACCTATAATAATAACTTGTATGTCATAGTTTCAGATAACGGTACTATTTCAACATCTTCAAATGGCACTTCTTGGACCCAAGAATCTAAAGTTAGTACTGGATTAAAACAGGTAATATACGGCAATAATCAATATATTACAGTTGGAGAAAATGGTACAATTTTAACCTCTGCCAATGGAAAAAACTGGACTCAAGAATCTTCTAATTCAAGCAGTTTTTTAATTAGTGTGATTTATAATGATAAATATGTTGTTGTTGGAAATGCTGGAACTATTCTAACATCTACTAATGGAACCAGCTGGAATCAATCATCTTCTGGAATAAGCAACAATTTAATTGGTATCACTTTTGGCAACAATAAATATATTGCAGTTGGAGCTTCGGGAGTTATTTTAACTTCTACAGATGGAATCACATGGGATCAAGAATCATCCGGAGTTAGTAGCGATTTACAAGAGGTAACTTTTGGGAATGGTAAATATGTTATAGTTGGAGATTTTGGAGTTGTTTTAACTTCTACAGATGGAACCACATGGGATCAAGAATCATCCGGCGTTAGTGAAGGATTATCAAATATAAGCTATAGCGACAATAAATACATTACTATAGGACAAAGCGGCACTATCTTAACCTCTACTGATGGAATTAATTGGACACAGCAATCATCAGGGGTAACATATGCACTATTTGGAATAGTTTATAGCAATAACCAATTCATTGTAGTAGGTCATAGCGGTGTAATTTTAAGCTCTACCAATGGGACATCCTGGGGTAACGCTGTTCCAAATCAAGTTAGCTATTTAACTGGAGTTGCGTTTGGAAATGGGAAGTATTGTGCAGTAGGTTATAATTTATCTGCTGGTTATGCTAATATTCTAAGCTCAAATGATGGCTTAAACTGGAATGAGGAATCTACAAACTCAGTTGTAGCAAAAGTAACATTTGCAAATAATAAGTTTGTTGTAGTTGGAGATAATGGAGTTATTTTAAATTCTACTAATGGAGTCACATGGGAACAAGAATCATCAGGGGTTAATGATGGATTATCTAATATAGCCTATGGTAACGGTAAATACATAATAGTTGGAAGTAATGGTATTATTTTGACCTCTAGTGATGGATCTAATTGGAATCAAGAAACATCAGGGGTTAGTGATACTTTGTATGGAGTAACTTATGGTAACAGTAAATATATTGCTGTAGGAGCTAGTGGAACAATCTTATCCTCAACGGATGGAATAAGTTGGACTATTGAATCATCAGGAACTAATGAAGTTTTGGATGGGGTAACTTATGGTAATGATAAATATGTTGCTGTAGGACATTATTCTAGTGGTGGATTTTTTATTGGTTTTATTTTAACGTCTACAGATGCCACCAACTGGCAAGTTTCTTATAACTCCACTGATTTAACAATAGATACTGGTTTATACTCAGTAAATTATAACAATGGTGAATATGTTGCTGTTGGAGATAATGGGATTATTTTAACTTCTCTTGACGGTATGAATTGGACACTGACAAATACTTATGTTTCAAAAACCTTATTGAGCGTTTATTAGTATTATAAATTCTTGGCTAAACTTATCTTTGAAAAATATGAGTTTAGCCAAATAATAAAGAAACTAAATTTTTTGATATCTTAATATATCTCCAGGTTGGCAATCAAGAGCGACACAAATAGAATTTAAAGTTTCAAGTTTAATTGCTTTAGCTTTACCATTTTTTAAAATAGATAAATTTTGGATAGTTATACCTACTAATTCAGATAATTTTTGTAACTTCATTTTACGTTTGGCGAGCATTACATCTAATTCAATAATTATGGCCATAATATCAAACCTTAAATAGTTAATTCTTGTTCTTCACTAATTTTTTGTCCTAAATACATTACTTGGCTAATTATAATTAACATTATTGCAAAAAATATAGCAGTTAAATTACTTAAATCAAAAGTAATTCTTATAAATCTATGCCCTATTGGATTATTAATTGTTGCACATAGGGAAAATAAAATTTGGCTTAATGGCTGTAATAAAACAGCACTTAATAAATAGATTACTCCTAAATGATGATAAGATTTTATATTCTGTAAATTAAATACTTCTCCAGTAATATAGTTTTTTGATAATTTCATCATAACTAAAACACCGATAAATAATGGTAACATTCCAATAATTGATCCTATAATTCCCAAACTACGATTAAGTATTGTAAAATTTCTAGTTACATAATCAAAATTATTATCTGCATAATGAGATACACCCAATATCCCCATAATACCTTCGCCAAATGTTGATGTAGGGAAAAACCAAGGAGTGATAGCTATAAATAATAATACGATTAATAATATTTTTGAAATAATAAGTGTATTTTTACTAGTTCTAACTAATCTATTTTCAAATTTTTTCATAATTTTAATCCTAAAAAATTTTAACTTAGGAAACCATATTATCATAAAATTAACCTAAAGGAATAAATACTTATTGTATCACATTAAATATTTATTTAATAAGATTAATTACAGCATGTAATTTAATGTGATTTCATCAATCAATATAATTAATAAATTTGCTTTTCTCAGTAAGGATAAAAGAAATTAGAGCAAAAATAGTAAATAATATAATTAAAACTACAGGAATCCATAAAATATTAGTAACTTTAATTAACCAAGTCAATATCATTTGAGTTGAACCGGCAATCAGTCCAAAACTAATGTTATAAACTAAAGATACTCCCGTATAACGAACAGATACTGGAAAAAATGAAGCAGCAATCACTGGAAATCTTCCACAAATTAATCCAATTGGGATAATTAAAATTAAATGAAAAAATAAGATTTGATCTATAGTTAAATATGGATAAGCAAAAAATATTAATGACGCAAAAATTCCAAGTAAAGTAACGCTCCATAAAAAAAAATGCTTACCGAATAATTTATCATATATTCCAGTAATAAGTGAAGATAAGATAAATACAATGATAATATATGAATTAAATTTCAATAATTTAGCAATAGGATAATGATAAAAATTAGATAAATAAGATGGGAGATAAAACGTAAATATTGCTAAAAATAAGGCAAAGAAACAACCATAACCAAATAATAAATAAAAATTATTTGCATGATTTTTAAATAATAAACTAATTGGCACTATTTCTTTCTTTAGCATTTTTTGATATTTGCTAAAAGAAATCGTTTCGATTAAATTTTTACGTAAAAAATAACTTATAAGGCCAAATACTCCACCTATAATAAATGCTAAACGCCAATTTATTAAGAGCGAATGAAATAGGTTACTTGAGATTAAAGATGAAATAATTGATGCAGATAAAAACCCCAAATTAATTCCTATAATAACAATTGACGCGGCTATAGCTCTACGGTTAATATTTGCAGTTTCATAACCAAAAACAATAGCGCCAGGTATTTCTCCACCTACTGCAAAGCCTTGAAAAATCCTAAAAATCACTAATAAAACTGTTGAAAAAATACCAATATGATTAATCCCTGGAATTAAGGCAATTAAGAAAGTTGGTAATGCCATAAAAATAATAGTATAAATAAAAGGATTTTTACGCCCTTTTGTATCCCCCATATGTGAAAAAAATATTCCACCTAATATTCGAAAAACAGCACCTAGTGCTAAAATTGCAAAACTAACAATTAAATTGATTGTTTGATCTTTAATTGGAATTAAATCTTTACCAATAAATGGAGCTAAATAGATAAATATTGCAAAATCATAATATTCAAGGATTGAACCTAAACTAATTAACCAAATTAACTTTTTGCTCCCACTAGACATATTTAATCTTTCATTTATAAATTTATTGCGTGCTATTTTAGTCAATTATTATGCTACAATAACGTCCAAAATACAAATCGTATCTAATTTTAAATTAAAAGTATGAAAAATTATAAAGTTAACCAATTAAGTTTAATATTAATCTTCTTAAGCTTCATATTTAATGCTTATTCAAGTGATGTATTTACCGAATCACAATTAAATACCTTTATCAAAACTTATTCAGCTAAATATAAAATTCCGGCAAATTTCATTGAAGACTCCCTAACTGAAGCAGAATTCCAAGATTCTACCTATAATATGCAAGTAAATATGTTAGAGAGTAGTAAAAAAAAGCCAAAACCCTGGTCTGTATATCGTAGACAATTCATTAACCAACGAACTATTGATCTTGGTGCTGACTTTTATTGTGAATATAAGCCAACATTTAAAAAAGCTCAAGCTAAGTATGGCGTTCCACCTGAAATAATCTTAGGCATTTTAGGGGTTGAAACCTCTTATGGTGGTTTTACCGGACACTACCGAATGATTGATACACTTACTACATTAGCATTTAACTCACCAAGGCGCGTAGATTTCTTCCAAGATGAACTAGCCAATTACCTTGCAATGTGTTATGAAAATCACTTAAATCCAACAAAATTAATTGGCGCAATTGATGGCGGGTTTGGCTTAGCTCAATTTATGCCAAGTTCATATCGACAATTCGCAGTAGGTGACAACGAAGATAAATCACCTGATCTATTCTCACCTAAGGATGCAATCTTAAGCATTGCTAATTATTTTAATAAGCATGGATGGCAAAGAGGTGGAAATGTAATTTTAGATGTAAAGATCTCTCCTAAAACATGTAAAAATCTTATTTGCGATCAGAAATTTTTATCTTATCCAATTGTCACTTGGCAAAAAAATGGTGTAATTGTAAAACATCAAGCTAGTGATACAACAACTATGGCAAGTGTAATTACCCTACAATCAATGTATCGAAGTCAAGCATGGCTTGCATTGAATAATTTCTTTGTAATTTTTGCTTATAATCATAGCCATAAATATGCTATGGTTGTATATCAACTAGGAAATGCTGTTTTAAAACAAGTATCTATCGATGGTTCTTGTAAATAGTCATCCTATTGCTGATGATTACTTTCTTCTATAATTTAATTTACTATAAATGATATAATACTCACGCATGAATATTTATTTTAAATTTTATAGATGGGTTTAGTATGAAAATTTTCAAATACATTGCACCTCTATTCTTGATTTTATTAACTGTAAGTTGTTCAGGGGGTGGCGGATCATCCTCAACTAATTCTGGTGGAAGCGGTGGTGGAGATAATCCAACGAATACTTTAAATTTTACTGAATCTCAGTATAATATATCATCAACAATTTATAGTGGTGCTAGTCACAAACTAGAATCTGTAGTTTTTACTTTTATTAATCAAGAAAGTACATCAGTTCATCTTGGAACAGTAACAATTGCTGAATCAAGCGTTATTTTATGGACTTTAGAAAGTAATGCATGCTCAAACGCAATTTTATCTGCAGAAGGTGGTAAATGTAATATTTCCGGAAGTGTAGAAATTGCCGAATCACAAACTGGCGGCAGAATGGTATTTTTCTTACCAAGTAGTGATGGACGTGAATCAT
>CALFYC010000050.1 GCA_937952895.1 uncultured Neisseriaceae bacterium | reverse complement strand
CCCAACCCCAACCCCAACCCCAACCCCAACCCCAACCCCAACCCCAACCCCAAAATGATTGCAAATAATTGTCTATTGTTTTAATTAGTAGTAAATTTTTGATAATATTGAAAGTATATATAATAGGCAAATAAATACAAAGTCAACAATCAGAACCAACTCTATCTCTAGGTATCATTTTAAGATCACCACCAAATTTTAAAAATACCTATCCACAATTTTGATCAGGATTAATACCAATACCATCCATTGTTAAGACAGATGTTGTTTTTTCATCCACTCTGAACTACATTCAAATATATTTTATACTTAATCACATACGTAACGAATAACTGCTGCAAATGGTGCTTATTATGGTACTGTTATTACTTTAAATGGTTGGTCAATTTATGATGTTAAGATTACTTTGAATGTAACTTTATTTCCACTCATTTTTATATTATTTTAGGATTTTATTATAATTTTATATATAACGCGTATATTATAAATAATGGAGAATAGTATAATAGTTAAAGAATTTATGAAAATATATAACGAACGATTCTATTTATCATAATTATTGTTGTTCAGGTTCTCCTTCAACATCAACGTTGACTTATTCAACTGGAGCTTCCTAGATTTGTTCATTATTTAATGCAACTGCTAATGTAAATCTTTCAAGACCTAATTATTCTTGATTCATTAAAATACATCTAGAATTAAAATAAAAATTACCCAACACCATTTTGACCCCAATCTTCACCCCATGAATTTTCTACTAACCAACAATTTTTACCATCTCTAACATCCCAACCAATGACTTTAATAGCATGTCCTGAGCTGAATTTCTGATTGCCAGGATATACTTGATATACTCCTGTTTTATAAATAAGGAAATCTCTATAAACTGGAATAACAGCAATAACAGGACCATAGTTAATAATTTATTGTTTAATATTTTATTATTATTTAGCGACACAATAATCGGAAACTTTGAATTTTTCACAATCTTTTGTGGCTTTTTGGCATTATTAGGGTGAATCTGGAGTAGCACTGTATGAATAACAAGATTATTCGACTAGACCATAAATTTTAGCATAATCAAGAGTTCTAGAAACGAATCCTTATTTGCATCCTTTATTAATAACTTTATCGCAAGCGAGTGGACCTTGTGGAGAAAGAACTGGATGTTCAGCTGGATTCAATTTACACCATCTATCATTAATAACTGAAACTGGAGTAATTGCATAAGAAGATGAACAATTTCCTTGAGATACTATAGGTCTTTGACATTATTTATGTTATTCTCTGAAATTATAAGTTTCAGGAATAGCAGTTTATTTATTGCCTTTATTACAAATATACAATTGTTTCTTATTCGATGCTTGGTTATTTATCAAGTTTTTAGCGTCAACTAATTTAAAATCTTTAAAAAGACTCACTTCTCCAACAGTGAATGTACCTTGAACTGAATTGCGTTATTGAATAAAACTAGGATCATTAACAAGTGTAGTATTAACATTTGGACCAGATTTCCAAAAAGTAGTAATTAAGAACCAAGCCATAACAACACCAAAAACACCGAACACAATATGGTATGCGTATTTATCAAGAATATTTTATTTCTTTTTAGATCGATTAGCTTGAGCAGCTTTAGCTCTTTCCCTCATTTAGGGATCACTTTGGACTTCAGGAGCCTTATCCTTTGGTGATTTTGATCTTGCCATTTTATATTATAAACTGCACGTGGATCTTAAGTTAAAATACTCAATTAATAATAAAGATTTAAATTATTAAATTATCTTATCCAGCTTTCATGATTTACGTGTTTATCATTATTTATTTATGGGATTTAGACTCCTTCATCTAGTATAACCTCTCTCAAGATTATTCCCCTCAGTCTAAAAACCTAATCGAGCAATAAATACAAAAGAGAAACTATTGTATACTTCAATCACTCTTTTCATATATCTAGTATGTTGTCAGATTCCACTCTACGGAGTTCTCAGAGCTGAAGGCAGTGATCCATTTATGTGGATGAGAGTTATTCTAGCATCGAATCGAGGAACTTTAATGGAGTTAGGTTTATCACCTGTGATATCGGCTGGATGGATTTTACAATTGCTAATTGGAACTGGAATAATAACAGCAGATCTTAGAACTTAACAAGATAATAAATTATTCGAAGCTTCTCAAAAATTATTAGCTATGATTCTAGCATTTGGATAGGCTTTTGCATATGTATGGTCAGGAGCATATGGTAATCTTGAAACAATTGGTGTTGTAAATGCTTCGCTTATCATATTACAATTAACTGCGTCAGGTTTTATCGTCATTTTACTAGATTAAATGCTTCAAAAAGGATATGGTCTAGGATCAGGAGTCTCATTATTTATTGCAGTAAATATTTGCTAAAATATCCTATGGAAAAGTTTGAGTCCTATTACATTGAAATCCTAGTATGGAACTTAATTTTAAGGTGCTTTAATCGCCTTAGTACATTTAATAATAACGAAACCTAATAAAGTGGCAGCATTATACCAAGCATTTTATCGTACATCTAGTCCAAATTTAACAAACTTACTCGCAACCGTCGCAGTATTTTTCCTAGTTATCTATTTACAAGGATTTAAAGTCAATTTAAAACTATCTCATAAAAAATATAGAGGTTACTAACAAAAATACCCAATCAAATTATTCTATACATCAAATATTAGTGTTATTTTTCAAACTGCTTTTGTTTCCAATATGTACTTTATTTCACAAATGCTATATCGAAGATTTAAAGGAAACTGGCTAATTGGATTATTAGGAACTTGGCAAGAAATGGGTGATGGCAATGGTCGAGCTGCTGGAAGTATTCCCGTTAGTGGTTTAGCTTATTGGATATCGCCTCCTAGAGATTTAACCACATTTATTACTTAGCCATTGCATTCTCTAATCTACACTGCATTTGTAATGATAAGTTGTGCATTCTTTTCAAGGTACATTTGGATAATAATATAGAATATGGTTATAAATATCAAAATAATCTCCACGCGATATCGCTCGTAAACTAAAAGATGATAACATGATGATAAGTGGATATCCAGATAATCAAATATTAACAGTTCTTAATCGCTATATTCCAGTTGCTGCAGCTTGCGGTGGTATGACTATTGGTTTAATTTCAATATTTTCAGATCTGATTGGAGTTATTGGATCAGGAACGGGTATTTTGCTATCAGTTTCAATTGTCTATGGATATTATTAGAAATTAGTGAAAGATAAGAAAGGTAATATGAAATAAGAAGTATATTGAATTACAAATATTATGTCTATTATTTTATATTTACTTTTTATTTTTAGCATCAATTTTAATTACTCTCCATTTGCTATATTTATTAATTTTATAATATTTATTATACACATTATTATTAGATGCATTTGCTATATTATATATATCATAATATACTATATGATGATATGATGGAATTAATTTAGTTATTATTTCATCGATATACTTCTATTTTTATACTAATGTAACACATGGAGGCAACATCAAAATGCCCACAATAAAC
The DNA here is from genome assembly GCA_937952895.1 of uncultured Neisseriaceae bacterium. Taxonomy (GTDB): domain Bacteria; phylum Pseudomonadota; class Gammaproteobacteria; order Burkholderiales; family UBA11063; genus Aquella. The sequence goes on along the minus strand of CALFYC010000050.1, from coordinate 245 downwards.
CCAAAAATTAAACAACAAACCAACAACAAAAAATGTATACAATTGATATTATAGATTTAGATTGCAGCCAATTTAGTTGATTCTGTTGTTAATCATATGCAAGCAGATATCTGTTAAGGTGTTATTTTAATACCCAATCATAAAGTAAGAATTAAATATATTATAGACTGATTTCGTGATTGAGAAGAAAATCAAAGTTATTGAAAATTAGAATAATAGTTAACAAAAATTAGCAGAAGTTATGG
>CALFYC010000049.1 GCA_937952895.1 uncultured Neisseriaceae bacterium | reverse complement strand
TTTTTGAAAAATTTTTCATCAAATACCTGGTAGCTAGCATGTTGGTTTCGTTCAATATTTATTTGATTAACCATCTTCAGCTGCTTGAATAAAGATTTATCTTTATATCGTAAGAAATTCATTCTAAATGGTGGGGTTGCAATAAAAGCCCCAATTAATTTTTCAGGCTCTAAGGTTAATTCAGAACGGATAGAGCATGTAATTGCAAAAACAATATCTGGCTGATCAAAAAATATTGATAAAGCTTTTGCCCATGCATATTGAAAATATTCAGCAATAGTGCATGGCAATTTATTTCTAATTGCTTGAATTTGAGAAAATTGTTCATTTTCAATTTTGCAGATTTGTCCTTTCATTCTCCAATAGTCAGGCCATACTTTTGGATCTCGTTTAGCAAATTTAAAATCATGTAAATAAGAGTCCCAAAAAATTTTCGATTCAATTTTATTATTTATAATTGCAACCGGTAATGAAGGCTCGATACTTAGATCTAAATTATGATAACAAGCTTCAACTTCTGATAAAATTTTAAAAAGTGAAAAACCACATAATTGAATATGATGAAATGAAAATGATAAATAATTACTATCTCCACATCTCAAAATTGATAAACGATATGATGGAATAAATTCATCTAATTTAGGACAAAGTTCTATCTCACTATTTAGAAATGTCTTAATTTCTTCAAAACTCTTAAATTTAAAGATATTTATTTTGGGAGTATAATTAGTTAACACAACACTAATTGGATCAAGGCTTTTATTCTCACGTAAAAACAGAGAACGTAAAGTAAAATGGTTATTAATTACCTTGTTCCAAGCCAGAATATATTTATCCAAATCATTTTGAGTTAATATATATTTTAAATTAAAGACTAAAAGCTCAATCTGATAATTTTTATTTAGAGTTGAAACATAAAATACTTCTTTTTGATAAGCATTTAAAGGTAATATAGATTGTATTTTGCACTTACTCTGTATAGAATCAAGGAATTTTTGACTTAGAGTAACATTTGCAAAATCATGAGTAGTATATTGTATTTCATTTTTTTCAACTACTTCTATACATTTCTTTACAATCCTATTTAACGTAACTTTAAATGTGTGAGCAATTTTATCTGCAATATCTAGTTCTAGTTTATGTCTAACTATAAACTGTAGTTTACCATTAATAATAAGCCCATTAATATCCAATATATTATACCCATGATTATATTCATCAATATTTTTACCTGAATATTCAGCAGCAATTGACCACTCATTACTATCACTTTGATCTAATTGTCCAAGATAATTAAAACTAATAGGAGGTAAACAATATTTTTTTAATTTTTTAGCTTGTTGATTATATTTAAATGCACCAAAACCAATACCTTTGTTGGGGATCAATCTTAATAACTCTTTCACCATTTTAATGCTATCTTGGAGATTATTACTAATTTGTAACTCTACTGGATACATTGTTGTAAACCATCCAACCGTACGAGTTATATCAATTTTATCATCAATAGGTTCACGACCATGTCCCTCAAGAGTAATTTGATTTTTCGTTGTCTTAGTCCAAACTTTTAAGGCATAACAAAATGCAGTAAGTAATAAATCATTAATTTCAGTATTAAACGCCAGATTTGCAGTATGAAGTAAATTGTTTGTTAATTGCTTACTAAATTTAATTTCATTATAGCTAATTTTATTGGTTATTGATGTATATGGCGTTAATCGTCTTCTTGTATACTTATCCCAATAGGTTAATTCATCGACATGCTTGTTCGCATAATGTGCAATAGTATTAACCCATTGTCGATAACTACTACTTTTAGAGGCTAGCATTTTATTTGAATAAAGAGCATGCATATCTTCAACTAAAATTCTCCATGAAACCGCATCTATAATTAGATGATGTAAGGCAACATAAACTCTTGCAGATTTGTCTTTGTATCCATAAATATAGCCAATTTGCCATAAATAACCTTTTTGTATATCAAAATTAGCTTGCCAATTAGTAAAAGTATTTTTTAAGTCTTGTTCATTTAGATTGGTACGATTTAAAATTTTTAATGAAAAAGGCTTCCCCTCATTGGTATACTCTTGTTGTGCATTTTTGAAATGAACTCTTAAAATATCATGGTGCTTTATAATCTCATTAATTACCAATTCGAGCCTTGCAATGTCTAACTCAGGAACTTTAATTAAAAATGATTGATTAAAATAGTTAGGCTTTTTAAATTTAGACTCAAAGAACCATTTTTGAACTGGAAGTAAATCAAATTTACCAGATAATTGACCTTGTTCAGCCTTAACGTCAACCTGAATTACATTTTTATCCAAATAAAGAGCTAGCTGTTCCACCGTTTTATTTTCATGTATATTTTTCACATTAAATCTAAAACCCAATTTTCTTAATTTAGAAACTAATTGAATACTTAAAATTGAATCTCCTCCAATTTTAAAGAAATTGTCTTTAATTCCAATTTGGCTCCTATTTAATCCAAGAGTCTCAGCATACGCATTGCATATTTGTTGTTCAATATTATTTCTGGGTGCCACATAATCATCAGTATTATCAAATTCAATCTGTGGCAAAACTTTACGATCTAGTTTTCCGTTTATTGTTAATGGTAATTTTTCTAGCCAGACAAATATACTTGGAATCATATAATCAGGTAAATGATCTGTCAAATATTTTAAAATTAAATTTTCATCTAATTTTTGTTTTGATACATAATATCCAACTAGGTATTTATTACCATTATGTTCATGTGCCAACACCACTGATTGTTCAACATCAGGATAATTTGATAATTGTGCTTCTATCTCGCCCAATTCTATTCGAAACCCTCTTATTTTTACTTGGAAGTCATTTCTACCTATATACTCAATATTGCCATCCGGAAGATAACGAGCCAAATCTCCTGTTTTATATAAGCGAGCATTTTTATTATGTTTCTTCTCTATCACACTTTGGAATGGATTAGGAATAAATCTTTCATTAGTTAATTTTGGGTGATTTAAATAACCACGTGCCAGCCCCACACCGCCTATATAGAGCTCACCTATTGCACCCGTTGGGAGAGGATTTAAATCATAATCTAATATATACGTTGTAGTATTATTAATTGGCTTCCCAATTTGATTAATATTACCATCTACTATCATTGTACCGGTTGCATATATAGTTGTTTCAGTTGGACCATAATAATTGTATAATTTATATTTGCTTGACCAATATTCAGCTGTATTTCCATCACAAGGCTCACCTGCATAAATAAGACCATTTAAGTCTTTTCCTTATGGATCATATAGAAAAGCTTTTTAAATGTCTTAAATTGCTTCAGCAAATCTATCAGTCTAAATATAAAAATATTTACTTTTTTCCCTCCTGCTTCTGTTTGTATTCTTATTTTATCACCATATCTTAAAATATTATCTGTAGTTTATGCAGCTGCGACTATTGTAAAAACATTTCTTAGTGATGGAGCGATATTTTTTGAGGTAGTAACTGCGTATGTTTATTATCCTTGTATTATCTAATTAATATTAAAAGAAAGAACTGCCTATGTAGTTTAATTTCCAACGCTAATATAATCTCCATATCTAATTAGTCCATCTCCATATGCAGCTAATTCTTTTGGTTGATTGGAAAAACTTAATTTAGTTTTTGTATTAAGTGTCGAATTCATTCCAACATTTTTATTATGCAAATATTCTTTAAATTGAAATTCTTCATTCTTATGACTAAAGGGGGGGGTTGGGGTTGGGGTTGGGGTTGGGGTTGGGGTTGGG
>CALFYC010000048.1 GCA_937952895.1 uncultured Neisseriaceae bacterium | reverse complement strand
CAGCATTAAGAGCTGCTGATATTGGGATTTCAGTTGATACTGCGGTAGATATTGCCAAAGAAGCTGCGGATATAATATTATTAGAAAAAAGTTTAATGGTACTAGAGCAGGGTGTTGAAGAAGGGCGTAAGACTTTTGCAAATATGCTAAAGTACATTAAAATAACAGCAAGCTCCAATTTTGGGAATGTATTTAGTGTGTTAATTGCTTCAGCTTTTTTACCTTTTGAACCAATGCTTCCGCTCCATTTATTAATTCAAAATTTATTGTACGATATTTCTCAGATAGTAATTCCATTTGATAATGTTGATAATGAGTTTATTAATAAGCCACAGAAATGGAACCCAAAAGATTTACGTACATTTATGATTTTCTTTGGACCACTAAGTTCAATCTTTGATGTAATAACTTTTGTTTTGCTTTGGAATGTATATCATGCTGATTCAATGGTACATGCGACATTCTTCCAATCGGGTTGGTTTGTTGAAGGTTTATTAACTCAAACTTTGATTGTGCATATGATAAGAACCAGAAAGATTCCATTTATTCAAAGTTGGGCATCTTGGCCTCTAATATTGATGACCTTAGCTATTGTGGCAATTGGTATTATTATTCCAATGAGCAGGTTCGCACAATATGTCAAAATGAATAGCTTACCATTATCTTATTTTGGTTGGTTAGTTGCCATTGTCTTAGGTTATATGATATTAATTCAGTTAGTAAAAGGTTTTTATGATCGTAAATTCGGTTGGCAATAATAATTTAGGCCTATATTTGTTGGCCTAAATTATTATTTGTGCTAATTATTCTGCTGCAATTTAATATTTCTAAACTATCTAAATTAAGATTTTATTATGCTGCTATGCATTAATTAAATATGAAGACTTTCGTATAAGAAGATTTATAATTTAGCATTATGCAAAAAAAGGTAAATAAATTTAAAAGGTAAAATACATGTTAGGCGCATTAGATATGTTTGGTATTGGACTTGGTCCTTCAAGTTCACATACCATAGGGCCTATGAAAGCAGCTTTAGAGTTTGTAAATATTTTAAAGCAGAGGTCATTATTAGGAAAAGTTGTTCAAATCGAAGTAAATCTTTTTGGTTCTTTAGCATTAACGGGTGATGGGCATGGAACTATTGTAGCTATCATAAATGGTTTATCTGGGGAGCACCCTAAAACAGTAAACCCAGAAACTTTTATAACACTTGCCAATGAAATTAAACAAACTGGGAAAATTAAACTTATAAATCAATATGAGATTAACTTTAATTGGCAAAAGGATTTAATCTTACATAAAGGAGAATTTCTTCCTGAACATGCAAATGGTATGACTTTTATTGCTTTTAATATGGATAGCGAAATATTACTGAAAAAATGTTTTTTTTCTATTGGTGGGGGATTTATTCTAGATGAAGTAGGAATATTATCTTATGGTAAAACTGTTGCTAAAGAAGATTTTGTGCCGCCATATCCATTTAAAACTGCCAATGAGTTAATGATATTATGCAAAAAAAATAATTTATCTATTGCTCAGTTAGTCACAAAGAATGAATTAGTTAGAAAGTCAGAAACCGATGTACGTAATGAGGCTTTGGAAATTATATCAGTAATGCATGATGCGGTAGTCCATGGGGTTCATACTGAAGGTTATTTACCTGGGGGGTTAAACGTTAAACGTAGAGCTCCAGGATTGTATAAAAAATTATATACTACAAATATAAAAGAATCATTTCATGAACAAAGATTATTAGCAATGGCATATGCAATTGCCGTTAATGAAGAAAATGCAGCATTTAGTAGGATAGTTACTGCACCAACTAATGGTGCCGCAGGCACAATTCCTGGAGTTTTAGAATATTATAGAAATTTCTGTGCTGATGTAACAGAAGATAAACTAATTGAATTTATCTTAACTGCCGGTGCAATTGGTATGCTATATAAGATGGGTGCTTCAATTTCTGCCGCTGAAGTTGGATGTCAAGGAGAAATTGGAGTTGCATGTTCAATGGCAGCTGGTGCATTAACTGCAGTTTTAGGTGGCAGCTTGATTCAAATTACTAAAGCAGCAGAAATCGCTATGGAGCATAATTTAGGCATGACATGTGATCCTATTGGGGGGTTAGTACAAATCCCTTGTATCGAGAGAAATGGAGTTGCCGCAAGTAAAGCAATTGATATAGCAAGACTTGCGCTACTAGAAGATGAGGCTGGTAAAGTCAGCCTTGATGATGTAATTAAAACAATGCTACAAACTGGGCGCGATATGAGCCATAGTTATAAAGAAACAGCTTTAGGTGGACTTGCTGTCAATGTTGTTAACTGTTAGTTAATAATTGAATTCCGGCTTCCTTTAATTGATCATTATCAACAATATTTGGAGCATTGGTTAATAAACATTGTCCTTTAGTTGTTTTAGGGAAGGCAATCACATCTCGAATTGATTCGGCACTGCACATAATGGTAGCAATTCGATCTAAACCAAATGCAATACCACCATGAGGTGGTGCACCAAACTGTAGATTATCTAATAAGAATCCAAATTTATTTTGTGCTTCTTGTTCTGAAATAGCTAAAGCTTTAAATACTTTAGATTGAATGTCAGATTGAAAAATTCGAATTGATCCGCCACCAATTTCCCAACCATTTAATACCATATCATAGGCACGAGCTAGGCAGTGGGCTGGATTAGTTACTAAAAGATCCATATGCTCTTCTTTAGGTGAGGTAAATGGATGATGGCATGCTGTATAACGTTTTGCATCCTCATCATATTCAAACATTGGAAAATCAACTACCCAAAGTGGAGCCCATTTTGTAGTATAAAGATTTTTATCTTGAGCAATTTTAAGTCTTAATGCGCCAATGCTATCATTGACAACCTTAGAAGTGCCAGCACCAAATAAAATGGTTTCACCGTTTTGAGCCTGCGTGGTTTCTAAGATAAGTTTTATTTCATCAGAATTTAAAAATTTTACTATGGGTGATTGCAGTCCAGTTTCATTAGGATTATTTATATCATTAACTTTAATGTAAGCTAATCCTTGTGCACCATAGGTTTTAATAAATTCTGTATATGTGTCAATTTCTTTTCTAGATAAATTGATACTTGCTGGTAATTTAAGTGCTACTATTCGCCCTTTTTCGATATTGGCAGCACTATTAAATACTTTAAAACTACTATTTTTAAGTTGATTGGTTAAGTCTACAAACTTTAATGGGATACGTAGATCCGGCTTATCTGAACCATAATAATACATTGCATCATGATAAGTCATAACTGGAAATTTACTAAAGTTTATATCTAACACATCTTTAAATACTTGAATAATCATAGTCTCAGCTAAACTCATAATTTCAGATTCAGTTAAAAATGATGTTTCAATATCAATTTGTGTAAATTCGGGTTGACGATCTGCACGTAAATCCTCATCTCGAAAACATTTTACGATTTGATAATAACGATCAAATCCAGCAACCATTAAAAGTTGCTTAAATAATTGTGGAGATTGAGGTAGGGCATAAAATTGGCCTTTGTTTGTGCGGGATGGCACTAAAAAGTCTCGAGCCCCTTCTGGAGTTGATCTAGTTAAAAATGGTGTTTCAATATCAATGAAATCATGTTGATCTAAAAAATTACGAACTGCACGATTTAAGCGATAACGTAATTTAATGTTATATTGCATTTTACTTCCACGTAAATCAATAATTCGATGCGTCATACGATTAGTTTCATTAACGCTTTCATCATCAATTAAAATTGGAATGGGTAATGCTGAATTTAAAATGGTAATTTTATGGGCAATTAGTTCAACTAAACCAGTTTTAATTTCTTTATTTGGATTAGGTCTAAGTTGTACAATTCCCGTTACTTCAATTACATATTCATGTTTGATTAATTCTGCATCTCTAAAGCATTTTGCATCAGGATTAACCGTAACTTGTAATAAACCTTCACGATCTCTTATATCTAAGAAAATAAGACCTCCAAGATCACGACGACGATGCACCCATCCTTTAATGGTTACTTCTTGGTTTAGGTAATTTTCGTTAATTAATCCGCAATAGTTAGTGCGTTGCATATTTTTTCCTTAAATAGCTTTTTATTAATAGACTTGTTTGGAAACTGGGTTAATTGTACCCATAGAGATTACATAGCGTAGGGCTTCATCGACACTCATATTTAATTCAATAGTATCAGATTTTTTAACAATAATTAAATATCCAGAAGTTGGGTTTGGTGTCGTTGGAACATATACAGCAACATAATCTAAATTGTTGTTGATAATTTTAGCACTTGGTGTTCCAGTAATAAAAGCAATGGTCCATGCTTCATTATGAGGAAATTTTACTAAAAGCGCTTTACGAAAGGAGTTCCCATTACTTGAAAGTAATGTATCGCTTACTTGTTTGATGCCTTTATAGATTGATTTAACAATTGGAATTTGTAAAATTAGTTTATCCCACAATTGTAAAAACCGTCGACCTAACATATTTTTAGTAATTATCCCAGTAATTAAAAGAATGATAAGTGCAATTAATAAACCAGTACCAGGAATATGTACCCCAAATAATTTTTTGGATAATTGCTCTGGAATTATTTGATCAACAGTTGTTAGTAACAAATGAATTACCCAAATGGTAAGGCCAACAGGTAACCAAACTAGTAATCCAGCAAAAAAGTAATTTTTAAATTTTTTCATAGTGTTTTAAGTCAGGTTTTATAAGATAGCCATTATTATATCATAAGTGTAGGTATGATATAATTACGCTTATATAAAGAATTTGCTTGGAATTTAGCATGAAAAAAATTTTAATTTATTTTAGTATATTTAGCCTAATTACAGGTTGTAATAGTGGAAGTGAAACCCAAATCAGTGCTTCAGTAACAGAAGGTTCTTGCACTAATATGGTATCAGGAAACTTTTGTACTATTACAATTAACTACAATACTGGAGGGGGCAACCAGTCATTAAGCTATTCACCCAACCCTCTTTATAATGGTTTTATAAGTAATGATACTTTTAATACTAGTTTTACTGCTTGTTCGCAACAAATAGTTACCCAAAGTTCCGGTTCATGTAAGGTCACAATTAACTATACTACCATTGGTCAAGACGAAAGTCAGGCACTAGTTTTTACTTTAGGTAATCAGTCTACAACACCAATTGCAATTAGTGGAAATTAGATAATAATAAAATATACCTGCATCCATAGCTCAGTTGGATAGAGTGTCAGTTTCCGAAACTGAAGGTCACAGGTTCGATTCCTGTTGGGTGCACCAATTTTTTAATTAGTTAAAGGTAATATATGTTAAATTATCAAATTAGTATTGATACACATAATCATTTATATAATGTTAAGATGGTATTTAAACCAACTAATACTTCTCATGAACTAAAGTTACCAACTTGGATTCCTGGAAGTTATATGATAAGAGAGTTTAGTAAAAATATAGTAGAATTAAATGCTACACAAAAAGCCCAAAATGTTTTATGCAACCAGATTAATAAAAATACCTGGGAACTTACTAAATTAAAATTAACGGCAGAAGTTACTATTGAATATACTGTATATGCTTATGATTTCGGTATTAGAGCTGCATATTTAGATGATTTTAGGGGTTATTTTAATAATACGAGTCTTTGCTTATATGTTGTTGGGTTAGAAAAACTTCAACATAACATGGAATTAATTAATTTACCTAAGAGTTGGAATGTTGCCACCGGCCTTAAGGCGCTTAATAAAGCACATTTTGTTGCAGAGAGTTATGATGAGTTAATTGATTGTCCAGTTGAAATTGGTAATTTAACCTCTTTGGAATTTGTAGTTAAAGAAGCATCTCGACATAAGATCCCAGATTACATTCCCAACGAAATCAAGGAGCTTATTCGAGAATGCTGGTAGGAGAAAGACTGAAACCTTACTTTTGCAGATATTCATG
>CALFYC010000047.1 GCA_937952895.1 uncultured Neisseriaceae bacterium | reverse complement strand
AGAATTTTGCTTATTTCTTTCAATGCTTACTTTTTCTGCAGCGTACCCGTAACATACTATAATATATAAGAGACTACTTATTATAAGACATTTATATTTACTACTTAACATCTGTTAACTCCCGTACTTCTACATCAACAACTAATCATATCCTGTAGGTAATCCTTCCCATTCCTCTAGTATTTCTCCTGTATTAGCATCTATTACATGATAGAGTCGCCTAAGATCATCATCATCCATATACTGAACGATATAAGTTAATTTAGCAGTTGAAGTTAAATATTTTTTTATAAACTCTATGGCGGTAGACTTACCTGCTCCCTCGATACCCTCTATAACTATAAATTGCGCCTTCATATTATACCTGCTATACCTTCTTTTGATAGAGCTTAACAGCTGCGTTATGTTCTTCTAATGTTTTGGAAAAAAAATGGGTACCATCGCCTTTAGAAACGAAATAGTAATACTCATGTTTGGTCGGATTGATAGCAGCGCGCAAAGAACCGAGACTAACAGTGCCTATGGGTCCAGGGGGTAACGACTTGTTAATATAAGTATTGTACGGGCTATCGTAACTTAAGTCTTCTTTCGTTAGATTACCCTTATATTTATCACCTAAGCTATATATAACCGTAGGATCAACTTGTAATGGCATGTTTCTTAATAGTCTATTATAAATTACACCAGAAACTATTTTGCGTTCATTGTTATCAGCCGTCTCTTTTTCTAAAATTGAAGCCAGAATCAAAGCCTGGTACGGCGTGTTTACAGCCTGAAAGTAAGCACTATCTCTAGGGTATATTTTTATGCTCTCTTCCCAGAGATTATTTAAAGTGGCGATTAGTTTCATATAGGCCACAGAGAATAACTCCAAATCAGCTTGTTGACTTTTATAAAAATAAGTATCAGGAAACAAGAGCCCATCTAAATTAGCAACCTTCTCCGGGTCAACTATACTGAGACTTAGTTTATCTTGGTTATTATTTAGGAACTTTTTTTGCTCAGTTATTGTTTTGATAAATAAACTAGGATTGACTAGCGTATCAGTGATTATTAATCTTAATTTTTGTTCTTGTTTCAAGCGCGCTGCTATACTGCTAATAGTTTCACCTTCATTGATTCTAAAGCTGTATTTTTTTACATCGCCAGTGGATATTTTTTTTATAAGATTAAAAATACTGGTGTTAGTTAATAACTCGTATTCACCCGCTTGGATTTTACTATCTTTATTTAAAATTATTAATGCTAGTTTAAACAGCTTTGGCGATCTAATAATTTTATCTGTGTATAATTTTTGAGCTATCAGTGTAGCCGGTTGGCCGGTTGGGATTTCTATTAGATAGTTACTTGATAGCTTTAAAGAAGCAAATAAGTAATATATAAAAAATATAGCGATAATGCCTAAGATTATAAGCCCTGAAGATAGTAGCCTTATTATTTTTTTTTTGTTTAAGTCCATTAATTTGATTCCAGGGCAAAACTTTTATGATAAATGCTCTATGTACGCCTCCACCTAAAGTGAATGATCTTCCCCTTTAAGGGAAGTACCCGAAGCGTAGCGAAGGGGGATGGGGTAATTTTGTCGACCAATCCCTAATTAATTTTTAATCTTCTTAAAAATCAACGACGCGTTCGTTCCACCAAAACCAAAAGAGTTAGATAAAACAATATTCAACTCTTTTTTAATAGCCTTATGCGCAACATAATTAAGATCACAACCTTCCGAAGGATTGTCTAAATTAATAGTCGGCGGCGCGATATCATTAACTAAAGCTAAAATACTAAAACCAGCTTCAACTGCACCGGTTGCACCTAATAAATGTCCCGTCATTGATTTAGTCGAGCTCATTAATAATTTATACGCATGCTCACCAAATACTTGTTTAACCGAATTAGATTCGTTCAAGTCACCCAACGGCGTCGATGTTCCATGAGCATTAATATAATCAACTTGTTCAAGGTTAAGATTGGCATTTTTTATAGCATTAGCCATACATTTACTCGGTCCATCAACATTAGGTGCTGTAATATGATATGCATCTGCGGTTGCAGCATAGCCGATTAATTCAGCATAAATTTTAGCTCCACGCTTTTTTGCATGCTCATATTCTTCAAGAACTAATACTCCAGCTCCTTCACCCATTACAAATCCATCACGATCAATATCCCAAGGGCGTGAGGCAGTTTTTGGATCATCATTTCTTGATGATACAGCACGACAAGCAATAAATCCACCAATTCCAGTTGGAGAAATTGCACCTTCGGCCCCACCTGCAAGTACAACATCACAATCACCATGTTCAATGTAACGCATAGCATCGCCAATACAATGGTTTGATGTAGCACATGCACTAACAACACTATAATTAACTCCACAATAGCCATATTTAATAGCTAAATGACCACCAATCATATTACTAATACTACCAGTTATAAAAAATGGTGATATGCGGCGTACACCTTGATTTAGTACAGTTTCAGTTGTTTGCTCAATTGAAGGTAATCCACCAATTCCAGAACCGATAATAATACCAACGCGGTCTTTGTCTAAAGCTTGGTAGGTATTTAACCCGGAGTCTTCCACAGCTTGAACTCCAGCAACTACTCCATAACGAATAAATGAATCAGAGCGTCTGGCGTCCTTATCATCCATTGCTCCTTCAGTACTAAATTGTTTTACCTCACCCGCAATTTTAGTTGAAAAATTACTAACATCAAATTTAGTAATGGTATCAATTCCACTAACACCATTAATTATATTATTCCATGCGGTCTTTAAATTGTTTCCAACTGGAGAGATAATTCCGATTCCAGTAACTACAACACGTTTTTTTGTCATATTTATCTTCCAATAATTAGATTAATATTAACTGGTTTGAATATTTTTTGCCAGATATAGCCATGTATCAACTACAGTATCTGGATTTAATGAAATTGTTTCAATCCCCTCATCAATTAACCATTTGGCAAAATCTGGATGATCTGATGGCCCTTGACCACATATTCCAATATATTTATTAGCACGTCTACATGCAGATATTGATAAATGAAGCATAGCTTTTACCGCTTCATTTCGTTCATCAAATGAGGCAGCGATAGCCCCATTAGAATCACGGTCAATACCTAGAGTTAATTGTGTCATGTCATTTGAACCAATGGAAAATCCATCAAAATATTTTAAAAATTCATCAGCTAAAATTGCATTTGATGGAATTTCACACATCATATAAATCAATAAACCATTTTTGCCTCGAGTAAGTCCATTTTCTTCTAAAAGTGCAATTACCTCTTTAGCCTCTTGAGTAGTTCTTACAAATGGAACCATAATTGCAACATTTGTAAGCCCCATTTGGGTAATTACTTTATTTAATGCCATACATTCTAACTCAAAACAATCACGAAAACTTGGCGCTATATAGCGTGATGCACCACGAAATCCCATCATCGGATTCTCTTCTGTTGGTTCATATAAATTACCACCAATTAAATTGGAGTATTCATTGGATTTAAAATCAGATAATCGCACGATAACTTTTTTAGGTGAAAATGCTGCTGCAATAGTTGCAATACCTTCAGCCAATTTATCAATATAGTAACCAACTGGTCCTTGGTAACCTGAAATTTTATTTTTGATGATTTCTTTTAATTGGCTAGGAAGATTATCATATTCTAATAGAGCTTTAGGATGAATTCCAATCTGGCGATTAATTATAAATTCTAGACGTGCAAGCCCAACTCCAAAATTGGGAATTGTTGAAAAATTAAATGCAAGTTCTGGATTACCCACATTAATCATAATCTGTACTGGAAGCTGTGGCATTTTACCAGCTTCAAGCTCCAATTTACTAATCTCCAATGTTCCAGCATAGACATATCCAGTATCACCATCACAACAAGATACGGTTACTAATTGATCATCTTTAAGAACATCTGTTGCATTTTCGCATCCAACGATTGCGGGAACCCCGAGTTCACGTGCAATAATTGCAGCATGACATGTTCTACCACCACGGTTAGTTACAATTGCGCCAGCTCTCTTCATGACTGGCTCCCAATCTGGATCCGTCATATCCGTAACTAATATATCCCCAGGATTAACTTTATCCATTTCGTGAGGGCTATTGACTAATTTTACTTTACCACTAGCAGCTTTTTGACCCACAGCACGACCTTCGGTCAATACTTGTGCATCTTCTTTATTTCTAATTTGAAATTTAATTTGTTTATTGTTTAATTTTTCTTGTGATTTAACGGTTTCAGGACGTGCTTGCAAAATATAGATTTTCCCATCACTACCATCGAAACCCCATTCAATATCCATAGGCTTTTGGTAATGTTTTTCAATCAAGATGGCAAATTTAGCTAGTTCAATAATAGTATCATCTTTAATTGAAAATTTATTTCTTAATTCTTCATTAACATTTACTGTTTTTACTGAAGTTCCAGCTTCAGTAGAGTCAGTAAATTCCATTTTCATGATTTTACTACCCATATTTTTTCGTAGAATTGGAAATTTATTATTTTCAATAGAAGGCTTGTAAACATAAAATTCATCAGGGTTTACCATACCTTGTACTACGCATTCACCAAGTCCGTAGCTAGATGTAATAAAGACAACTTTATCAAATCCAGATTCAGTATCAATAGTAAACATTACTCCAGAACTGCCAATATCAGATCTGACCATTTTTTGGATTCCAGCTGATAATAAAATTTGTGAATGACTAAATCCTTTATGGGCACGATAAGCTATTGCACGATCATTGTATAATGAGGCGAAGACTTTTTTTACAGCTTGTTTTAAATTATCAATTCCTTGAATGTTTAAAAAGGTGTCTTGTTGTCCGGCAAATGATGCATCTTCTAAATCTTCTGCAGTTGCTGAAGAGCGAACTGCTACAGTAATATCTTTACCATATAGACTTAGCATTTCATAATAAGCTTTTTCAATTTCAATTTCTAAATCATTTTGAAATGGAGTTTCCATGATCCAATTTTGAATTTGGCGCCCTGTTTTAGCCAAGGTTAGAACATTATCAACATCTAGATTCGATAAAGCATCATCAATTTTTTCTTTTAAATTATTTTGTTGAATAAATTTCTTATATGCCTCAGCTGTAGTTGCAAAACCACCAGGAACTCGAATCCCATTTCCCGCCAATTGGGAGATCATTTCGCCTAAAGATGCATTTTTTCCACCAACTTTGTCAATGTCGGTGATACGTAAATGTTCAAACCAAATTATATTTTGCATTGATTAGCATCCTTAACAATAATAGCATTATATGAAATAAAGTAAATATTTTAGCATAACAGTTTAATTTAGACATTATTTAGTGAAATATTAAAGCGTTTAATGATTTCAAAATATTTATCTTGGGTTTTTCGAATTACTTCATCAGTTAAATTTGGAATTGGGGGTTCTTTATTCCATTTTAAATCAAGCTGAAGATAATCACGTAAATATTGTTTATCAAAGCTTAATGGTATTTCACCCACTTGGTAATTTGTCTGATCCCAAAATCTTGATGAATCTGGAGTTAAAACTTCATCCATTAATACGATATGTCCATCTTCATCTAAGCCAAATTCAAATTTAGTATCAGCGATAATTATGCCATGATTTTTAGCAAATTCATAAGCTTTGGCATAAATTTTAATTGATAAATCACGAACTTGATTACTAAGTTCATTGCCAATAATATTTTTACATTCATCAAAACTAATATTTTCGTCATGTTTTCCTTGAGGTGCTTTAGTTGATGGGGTAAAAATTGGTTCGGATAATTTTTGTGAATTTTTTAAGCCAGTGGGTAATTTTATTCCACATATTGATCCTGTTTTTTGGTAGTCATTATAGCCTGACCCAGAAATATAACCACGTACAATAGCTTCAAAAGGAATTGGTTTGAGTTTTTTAACCACAACACTACGTCCTTTAGCATATTTTAACTCTTCTGGATTTATTAGTATAGAGTTAAGTTCAATATTAGTTAAATGATTCTTAACGATTTCTTTTAGATAATCAAACCAAAATAAGGATATTTGAGTAAGATAGATACCTTTTTTAGGAATTTCATTATTTAAAATAATATCAAAGGTTGAGATCCGATCTGAAGCAACCATTAGCATATTTTTAGAATCTATATCATATAGATCACGAACTTTTCCAGAATATAGTTTAGGAAGACTTACTATGTTCTTCATGTGTAAATCCTTTCATTTTTATCGATATTTTAATCAAAATGGGTGCAATTATTGAAGAAATTACTAATGTAGAAACAATTGCTGACATAACTGTCATATTAATAATACCTAAATTATTACCAAAGATGGCAAAGATTAATCCAGCTTCACCAATTGGGGTCATACCAAGTCCAATTAGAGATTTGTTTAAGCCACTACCTTTTGCAAAAAAACCACTTAAAATTCTGCCTGCAAAACTTACGAATAGGAGTACTACAGTAATAATTAGTACATCAAATTTGAAGAGTGCTTTGATATCTAAAATAAATCCAATATAAATAAAAAATACAGGAACAAAGAAGTGAGATAGTGGTTTGAGTAATTCTTCTAAACTACGCTTTTCTTGAGTATCAACTAAGATTTTTAAACTATGCCGCATTTCTAGATTATCTATTCGGTTTGCAAAAATTTTTAGCTTAGTAAAAAAATTTGAATTAGAAAAACTGTTAAAATAAACTTGATCTAAGATTAAGCCACCAACAAATGCACCAACAACTGTTGCGATTCCCATTTCGTGTGCGGTCCATGCAAAGAGAAAGCAAAATACTAAAAGTACCCCAATTTTCATATTAAGGCCAGCATCGATTTTAGTCGAAAAAGTAGTAATAATAGGGGTTACCCATTGACCAAAAATGAAAGCAAAAATAAAAAATCCAATAACCTGAAAAATTGAAAAGGATAAATTGGATAAGTTAATTGTCTGATCAATAATTATCGATGAAACAATTGCAAAGGCAAAAATACTGATTATTTCATCTATGATTGATGCTGTTAAAATAATTTTCACTTCTTTAGTATTTAAAATACGCAAATCTTTAAATACTTTTGCGGATATTCCTGTTGCGGTGCAAGAGGCAATAGTTCCGATAAGTAAATTTAAAAATAGACTTGAATTAGGAATTAAAAAATATGAAATTAAAAAACCAGTAATAAATGTTATAACTGATCCAACTGTTGCAACTCCAATTGCGCCGGAAAAATGTTTAGTTAAATCACTAAACTTTGATTCAATTCCAATTTCAAACATCAAAATTATGGCACCAAGTTCAGCTAAAAATTTTATTATTATATTACTTTCAGTATTTTGGAATAAATTAAATCCAAAATAGTGCATTTGATCCATTACTATTCCGGCAATAATTTCGCCAACAACAATTGGAATCCCAATTTTTTTTACAATTGATAAACTACGTGAAATAAATATAAAAAACATTAGCCATAAAAATATTACAGGATCTATATCCCCAGCATATACTTTAGCTGTAGTCGAGAATGCAAGATTACACAGCAGAAATAATAAGCAAAATAGAGTGGATTTTTTCATCATAATGCTTTTATTGATCCTTTATATTTAATGCATGCTTAATTTGAGATAGGTCATTGGTTAAATGTTCTATATTTTTACCAATAATATTCAAATGACCCATTTTACGCCCAGGCTTTGCTATTTGCTTTTCATATAAATGTAATTTGATGTTATCGTATTGCTTTAAAATTTTAGCCCAATCTGGATTAGTGTTTTGCCATATGTCACCTAGTAAATTTAACATGATGGCGTTGGTTAATAATTCAGTTGATCCAAGCTTTAAATTACAAATGCTTCTTACTTGTTGTTCGAATTGTGAAGTTACACATGCATTAAGTGTGTAATGTCCGGAATTATGTGGCCTTGGTGCCATTTCATTTGCTAAAATTT
Source organism: uncultured Neisseriaceae bacterium (assembly GCA_937952895.1). Lineage (GTDB taxonomy): Bacteria > Pseudomonadota > Gammaproteobacteria > Burkholderiales > UBA11063 > Aquella. The sequence goes on along the minus strand of CALFYC010000047.1, from coordinate 3,107 downwards.
TATCGTCTTTAGTTATAAAAAATTCTATAGCTAAAATACCAATATAGTCTAGTTTATTAATAATTGAAATAGCATAATCGTTGATTTGTTGCTGTTGATTAGAATTAAGATTTACCTTAGTTGAGGTTGTATCCAAAATCCCATTTATGTGATTATTCGTTACAACGGGATAGGTTTTAGTTTCAAAGTGATTTCGTGCAACAATTATTGATACTTCAAACTTTAAATCAACTAATTGTTCTAAAATGCATGGTACACCATTTAATGTAGTAAATGCATTCTTTAATTCTTGTATATTATTAACTTTAATCTGTCCCTTACCATCATAACCTAAGGTATTAGTTTTGAGGATGGAGGGAAAGATATTAATATTCAAGTTATCAATATCAATTTCATTATTAATTGGACAAAATTGAGTGGTTTTAATATTTAGTTGATTAAAAAATTGTTTTTCATGTAGACGGTTTTGACAAATTAAAACACTTCTATGATCTGGGTATACTGGTAAATATTTTCCAAGATATTCAAGTGATTGTGCAGGCACATTCTCAAATTCGGTAGTTACCACCTTAGAATATTTAGCTAATTGATCTAAGCCATTTTTATCCTCATATTTAGTTTCAATAAAATAATCTGCAAATTGATAAGCTGGGCATTCTTTTTGAGGTTCTAAAATTGCAACTTTATATCCCATTTGTTTAGCTGCAATACTAAACATACGACCTAACTGACCACCACCTATAATTCCTAGACATTCTGATGGGGTAATGGGTTGATGTGCCATATTAGATATTTCCTGGAAGTGTCATATTTACAACAAGTTGAGTTTGCGTTTGGCGAAATTCATGTAATTTCGCAGCTAATTCAAGGTTCTGGGTTGCAAGAATTGCTATTGCAAGTAGAGCTGCATTAATCGCGCCAGCTTCACCAATCGCTAAAGTTCCCACTGGAATTCCTTTTGGCATTTGAACTATTGATAAAAGTGAATCCTGTCCATTTAAATGTTTGGAACAAACAGGAACCCCTAAGACTGGAACAATGGTTTTACTGGCTATCATCCCAGGTAGATGTGCAGCGCCACCAGCACCGGCAATAATTACTTTTAAACCACGCATTTCAGCAGATTCGGCATATTCAAACATCAAATCTGGAGTTCGATGTGCAGATACAACAAGTGATTCGTGATTAATTCCAAAGTCATTCAGGATTTTAGCTGCATGTTTCATAGTATCCCAATCCGAGCTACTACCCATGACAATACTAACTTGTATCATTATAAATTCACCTTACGAGTATTTTATATTCAAATAATAATATTTGTGCAGGTTTTTATTATAACATTACTTGACTTAAAGCGTTGATTTTTCAATGGAAAGCTCATATGAGTTTTTGATTAATATTTGTTTTAACTAGATTTAGTAATTAAGTTTTTAAGCTCATAAATTATTGCTAATGCATCTTTTGCGGTTATTTCATCTGGGTTTATTATATTTAATCTGTCAATGATATCATTATTTTGATTATTAAACTCATGGTTAATCTCATTTAAATCATGGATGGGCTTATCTAAATTATTGGGATTATTAAATAAATCAAACTCATTCGATTTACCTTCGAGTTGATTGAGGTATTTCCCGGCTAAACTGATTACTGGTTTTGGAATTCCAGCTAAAGATGCAACTTGAATTCCATAACTTTTTTCTGCAGGTCCGTCTTCTACGTGATGTAAAAAGACAATTTTATCTTGATGTTCTATTGCATTTAGGTGAACATTTTTAACATTTTTATGATGATTGGCTAGATCTGTTAATTCGAAGTAATGCGTGGCAAATGTGGTATAACATTTAATTTTTTCAATTAAATACCGTGAAATAGCATGAGCTAATGCTAAACCATCAAAAGTTGAGGTGCCACGCCCAACTTCATCCATTAAAACTAAAGAATTAGCTTTTGCATTGTTTAAAATATTAGCAGTTTCAGACATTTCAACCATAAAAGTTGACTTGCCACCAGATAAATCATCAGATGCGCCAATTCGTGTAAAAATACGATCAATTGGTCCAATTGTTGCACTATCGGCAGGCACAAATGAGCCGCAATAGCTAAGTAAAACAATTAGTGCTAGTTGGCGCATGTAAGTAGATTTACCGCCCATGTTTGGACCTGTAATTACAAGGAATTTATTATTTTCATTTAAATCGATGTTATTTGCAATAAATTGATCTACTTGTTTTTCAATTACTGGGTGTCTACCATTTTCAATTTTTAAAATATTCTCGCAAACAAGCTCAGGCAAACAATAATTGTTTATCATACTAATCATGGAAAAATTTTTAATTACATCTAAATTGGCTATAGCATGGGCTAAATTATGTAAGGTTTGGATATGCTTATTTAAGTAATCTAACAAGTCTTCATATAAACGTTTTTCTAATTCAATAGCCTTTTCTTGTGCACCCAAAACTTCAGATTCAAATTTTTTCAGTTCCGGGGTGGTATATCGTTCAGCATTTTTCAGAGTTTGGGTTCGTTTATATTCAAGTGGAACTTTATTTGTATGACTATTTGAAATTTCGATATAAAAACCATGAACTCTATTATATTCAACTTTTAAATTAGCAATTTGAGTTTTCTTACGTTCTTCTTCTTCAAATTTAATTAAATGTTGGTTAGCGTTGTGTTCAATGTCACGTAAATGGTCTAATTCAGAATTATAACCATCATTAATAACTCCACCTTCTCTTAGTAAATTGCTTGGCTCAATTTTAATGGCACCTGCTAATTTGGCTCCTATTTCTGATAAATTTGGTTCTATAATTGTATTATAGATTAATTTGATTAGTTCATGTTGTGAATATTCTTTAAGTAAACCTAAATTAGGTAGTATTTTTAGAGTTTCGCATAAGGCAGATAGATCACGGGGTCTTGCAGAACGTAGAGCTATTCTTGAAGTAATTCGCTCTATATCACATGAATGTTTTAAAATATTATGTAATTCATTATAACAGTTTTGTAAGGCTTTAACTGCATTTTGGCGTAATTTTATTTTATTTAAATTATTTAGTGGATTATTCAACCATCTGTATAATAAACGACTTCCCATATTC
>CALFYC010000046.1 GCA_937952895.1 uncultured Neisseriaceae bacterium | reverse complement strand
TTCCGATCTTTGTGATTCCTCTAACCCAGTTTTTAAACCACTAATCAATTGTAATCTATGTGCCCTTTGCTGCATCTCTGATGCTTTTACCAATATATTTCTATCGTCATCTGTTAAAGTATCTGTAGCCATTCTTCCATATACATTAGACATTTTCTCTATGGCTAACTTTTCTTGCAGCACGGCATCTTCAAGCCCAGTATGTGCTTCTGCTTGGTTGTAAAATAGTTGAGACAAGAATTCTATGTTTGTACCAACATGAATGTCCTGTTGTCTTAAAAGTCCTTTTTCAGCTGCCTTGGCATAAAATGCCTTGGTTAAATCCATTATGTCTAGAGATATGCCTTTTGTTGAATGCTGCAAATGATATGAATAAGCATCTAAGATAGATTGATGATGTTTTGCCACCTCATCAAACGATACTCCACCAGCTAGATATTTTTCGAATGCATGTCCAGCATTTGCTTTAAGTGTGGTGATGTCTGGCGGAGCATACAATAGTCCAGCATGGCTATTCGTATAGTCTGTTTTAAATTCAATACCGCTTTTTGCATGTTCAAAAAAGCCATGATCCTGAAATAGTTTTACAAAAAATGAATCTTCAAATCGTGCATTTTGTGTTACTACCGCATGTGGATTATTTGGCAATCCAAGACCAGCAAATATATTTGATATATATCTTGCGCCACCTTCACTGCTAATAGCCCTACCTTCTCGTATGGCCGTATATAGACCATTAAAACTACCATTGGCAGCTTGTCGTTTACCAAAGTTACCAGACTCTAATTGGGCCTTCATTCTGTCTACAACTTGTTCACGTCTTGCCAATATATTTGCATCTTTTGTATAACCCCTTACATAGTCTGCATCATCTACTAAAAACAAATTACGTTTTTTGCCATTGCTCCACTTTAAACCAACATTCCATATTTTGTCCTTTGCGGCATCTCTGCCGCTAGTTTCAATATCTATTGATACATAGCTGTGATTAAATAAGCTGGACATCTTATTGTTCATATTCTTTTAAGAACCTCTTGGTACTCTTTTATATTTGCGAATATATCTTCTTCTGTTATGAAGTGATATGTAGCATTCATTCTTTGAATCTTAATAAAGGCTCTACATCCAGCAGCCTTAGATTGCACATCTAGATTTCTTAACATTGCTTTTGGTTTGATTTCACATATTCTCATAGAGCCATCTTTATACAAGATAACTAAATCAGGTTTATATATTCTTTTCTTGCCTCTACTATCTACATATGGAACTTGAAATGGTTCAGATATAAACTGAACCACATTGTCATCTGCCTCAAGCTTAGTAAAAAATGCATACTCATACGATGACCTGTATATGTATGAGCTTTTATTTTTAGCTGATGGAAATTGTCCAGTTCTATATTTGCCGTTACCATGTTCATCTTGTTTGTTGTAGTACACATTTTTACTCTTAGTCATATGTTAAATCCTCAAGATACTCTTACTGATTCGCCATCTATTGTGACTGCTGATACATCTCTGTTCAGTTTTTCTAACTTCTCTTTCAACTCAGATATTCTACTAGCTGTATCTGTTCCGCCAGTAACACCTACTATAGCTTTGATTTTCTCTTTACGAGTAGCCATTAAAGCTTCCAATACTTTCATACGTTGTTTCTTTAAGCGTTCTTTCAAGTCAAATGCTCTTGATACCTCAAGGTTTGATATTACATTTCCAGCTGGGTCAACACCTGTCATTACTTCTTGTAGCAATGTTTGATGATTCTCTGCTAAGTATTTAGTTACTCTCATTTCGTAAATATCTAGTTCAGCTAGTTCTGATATTAAGTGTACTTCAGTAATTCTTTCTGGATTTACATCAAACTCTTCAAAGTATTGAGCCATCCAATATTCAATTAACTGTGCTTCCATAAGGCATGCTTTCCCGTAATGGAACTTTACCAATCTCATAATAAACACACGACTTTCTAAATGGACACATATCTCCAGTGCATATAAGTGGTACAACAGAATTGACACCACTTGTCATACGCCTCATTTGATGTGTTACATGCTTTGCTTCTTCTACCGTTAGTACTATATTTTTATATTTATTAGCATCAACCGATAATTTAGCCATATGGTCATCTCTTGTTATTTGACCATTATCTCTAATTACTATTCCAGTTAGTCCAATATATCCAGATTGCAACTGCGTTGATTCAACCTGCACAACTGGTATTATTTTCTCTTCTTCACATTTTTCTGACTCGACAGTTTTATTCTTAGCCTGTATTTCTTTCTGTTTTTGAAATATCTCAGCTATTTTAGTATCAACTGGTGTCTTAAATCCGAAATTACCCTTTTGCATATTTATTCTCTTTGTGTTATTAATTGTCTAATACGTTCTACTTCTTAAGGAGACATATATGGAACATGTTATATTACTTCATGGCCTTGGTTCACATAGCTTAACAATGTCCTTAATGCGCACATATATTATACGCTATAGCAACTATAATGTAATTTGTCCAACTTATCAAAGTTTATTCTTTTCTAGTATTGAGATGATAGGCGCAAATGTAATAGAACAAATTAATAGATGTGTTAAAAGCGGAGACACAATACACTTTATTGGACATTCACTTGGCGGAATAATAGCTAAATTTATATGTCATTCTATTCTGCTTGCAAAAGGTATTAAGATTGGACATATAGTGACACTAGGTACTCCACATAATGGGACATTATTAGCGACAAGGGTATTAAAGAAATTTCCAATTTTAAAATATATCTCTCCCATTGTTCCGCAACTTACAAAAGATTCATATGCAATAAGAAATATCAAACATCCAGAAGCCAAAATTGGTGTTATAGTTGGTACAAAAAACTCACATGTATTTAATCCAGTAGTATATCTTGGTAGTCTATTCTTAAAAGACATTAAGAGTCATGATGGTGTTGTGGAGATGGAATCTAACTTAATAACCAAAGCCACCTCACTTATAATGCTGCATGTTAATCATGTCGAGATGTTGTGGAATACTGAGTTATTTTATCATTCGCTAAACTTCATTAAGCATGGTGTATTTTACTAATTGGTGGAATGAAAACAAAAAAAGAGACTTACGTCTCCTTTTTATATTGTATATACTATCGTATCTTTAGTGGCCTAAAAATCACCTGACTGGCCGTAGCTAAGCGCGGCTTTAGTTTGTTTAGTTAGTGCTATTTTAAGGGTTAATAGCAGCTTGAATAGCAATATCAATAGCACCGCCTGTTTGAACTGCGCTATCAATTGAAGTCGTAATAGCTTCAGTGACATCCGTGGCAGTAACAAAATCTTGTATAGCCACCGCAATAAGTCCATTACTTGCAGGATTTAAAGCTTCTGTAATAGATGCTTCTGTTGCGTTTGCTATTGCTTCTGAAATAGTGACGGGGGAGGATTCAGGAGGTGTTAATGCTGTAGCTACCGCGTTAACGGAAATTCCACCAATGCTCGATGCAAGTGTACCGTTTGGATTGGCGGATAATTCAGTTGAAATAATACTAAGCACTTGGCTTTCTATTAAACTATTAATGTAAGTATCTGATAAAAGACGACTTACCACACAATCTGTTCCGTTAGCGAAAAATGTCACAAAATCGCCAGACTTCAATAATTTACCGTTAATAATGCTATTTTCATTTGCACCCGTCACTAAGTAGGTTTTGCCATCTGAATTTTCAGGTACTTGTACCTCATACGCTACCTGCATAGCAGGGTAATCAGTATTTGATATATCAAAAGATACGGTCGTATTACCAAAAATAAATAGTGATCGTGATTCTGCGAAAGATGGGAAATTTCCCAAATCACATGAGATTAGTCCTAAATTTTGTGTTTCGTTTACAAAAGAAAGAATGTTTGTACCGTACTCTAAAGTAATGAGAATGCTGTCACCTGCAGCTACTTCATTAGATATGGTGGTGCTAGAGGGGCTATTATTTAGCATTTTGTATGTTTGCATCAGTATTCCGCTAACACAGCTAATAGCGACAAGTTCTGCGCTTGCAGTTTCTGAGAGTTCATCCATGTTAGTAATGCTGGTTGGAGTCCACAGCCCTACTATCAGTTGAGTATTCTCATCAGTAGCAGGCCATGTAAATCGTAACTGTGCTTTAGCGTCAACCTCTTGAGCAATATGAGTCGCGCAAGCCGTCGCATAGCCCTCAGGTGTAAATACATTATTAACAATAGTGCAGTTAGTTAACGTATCAAACACAGCTATATTGGCTGTGCTAACAGGCGTTGCATCTAATTCACCACCATAAACAAAACCACCGTTGCCACCTGAACCACCGACCAGTATTGTATTTGCTTCATCATCATATACTGAGTTTGTTAATGTGGCCGCCATTAAGTCCTGTATTGACTCTGCGCTTACTGCTCCTTGTATTGTCTTTTTTGACAAATATTGTCTAAGGGCGGTATTGTTATCAGACACAATAAGTACATCTAGGTCTCTTTGTACGCTGTATAAACCCGCACTATCTAGCATATCCATATCTACTGGCGTATATATTTCTGGCATAAGAGTATATGACTTTGAGCCTGGAATTATGTATATAGACTTTTTTGATGCTATATTTATTATTGTCATTGCTTGTCTCCGTTGAATGATTTATCTATTGTTGTTTGTGGCCAATCTTGGCAATTCTTTGTTCCTATCTTGTGAACATTATTACTTTCTGTGACCTTAAAGCCCAGGTTAAGTAATATGTACGCTACAAGCTCTGTGCACCACCATCTATCGTTTTCTTGCCAATCTCATTTTTATGGCTTGGACAGTATGTATCAGTCCATCCGTAAGGAGCTTCTACTTCTTTCCCTATTTTCGGCACATCTTTAGAGACTGGATAACACCCGACAAGCCATAAGCTCAAAACGATAAAACGTACCATTTCCCTGTTTCCTCATCTAACCCTTTATCCCATGAGTAGCCACACTCGCTTGGAATTTGTGGAGTTGTAAAACGGTTATCTAGTGAAAACCATCCCCTGTCTGTTTTGCACAACAAAACGCAATGATAAGAGCCAGTCTCGTCCCAACAACAAGCTAAGTGCAGATCAGCGCGACTAAACCCGTTCTTGAGCAACACTTGACGTTTCAGCAAGGCATAATCCTCGCAATCCCCAAACGTATTAGCTTCTGCCCAAAATTCAGGGCGACTGTATTGCTCTAAGTCTGTCTTGTAGCTGATTGACGCATTGACTTGTGAGTTAATGCGTTCAGCAATTGCGTAGCTATTCAATTACTGGTAACTCGTCGCCTTCTTCATAAATGACGTATTCAGTACCGTTGAATACAATCAGCTTCGCATCGGATGGCATTGGCTCAATCGGCGTTACAACTT
>CALFYC010000045.1 GCA_937952895.1 uncultured Neisseriaceae bacterium | reverse complement strand
GGGTTGGATTTGTTCCGCTGCCACTTGATGAACCGCCGCTGCCACCGCCGCAGCTTGAAAGTAACAGGCCTGCTATAATAGCTATTATGCTATTTTTAAATTTATATTTTGTTTTATTACAGTACATATTTATCCCTCTATATGGAAGTTAATATGAGGTAGTCAATGTAAATGTGCGTAACGCGACGTATAATAATATATAACTATTATATTAAACGATATGACTAACCCCTGATAAGGTTTTCATTATACCATATAGGAAATTTGTTTGTACAGCTTTTTAGCTTAAATTTAAATCAGAATAAAGTGTTATGTCTAAAGATTATAGATAATTTATTTGATGCTTTATCAAGTATATGAATTCTTACAGATAGATACTTCAAAATAAAATCTTTGGATAAATATACAATGTATAATATGCCTAGATCAGTTTCAAAGTCTTGTTGTTTTATTAGGGTTGATTATGAGCTCAATTTGTGGTATTATGAATATTCGTGGAGATTATATCAATCCTGAAATTTTATCCCAATTTAATAATTCCTTATCTAATTATGGTGGTGACAAATCTGATATTTGGATATTAAATAATATTGGTTTTGGCCATCAAATGGCATGTTTAACTACTGAATCAATCAACGAAAAATTGCCTTATTATAGTGAATTAAGTAAAGTCGCTATAACTGCTGATATAAGATTATTTAACCGATCTGACTTATGTAATAAACTTAATTTAATTGATTCTAGTAATTTAAGTGATAGTCAAATTGTTTTAACGGCTTATTTAAAATACGGTAAAAATTTCCCCAAACATTTACTTGGAGAGTATGCTATTGTTTTATGGGACGTAAACTATCAAGAATTAATCTGTGTGACGGATCATGCTAATCAGATGCCGCTTTATTATTATCAAGATAGTAAGACTTTTATTTTTGCAAGTAGTATTAATGCGATAAATCAGTTACCCTATGTAACTCGAAGCATTAATTTTAGAAAAATTGCTTTATCTTCTTATCTTACAGCACAACAATATCCTGGGGAAACCTACTTTACAAATATAAAATTTTTACCAGCTGCAAGTATTATGATCTTGAAAGCTAATGGTAACAGTTATATGGAACATTATTGGCAACCATCATTACCTGAGGTTAGATATTTTAAATCAGAAGATGAATATGCTGAAGCATTCCAGGATATATTTAGCCAAGTTATGATTGGAGCAACAAGGGGTCATTTACCAATTTGTTCTACACTAAGTGGCGGACTTGATTCATCAAGTGTAACAATAATGGCAGCAAATACCTTAGCTAAGCAAAACAAAAATTTAACTAGTTTATCTGCTGTATTACCTGATGGTTACCTTGGAGATTTGTATGATGAGAGTCATTATATTAATTTGGTACAGGCAAAAAATTTAACAAAGCTAAATATAAATGATACTCAGTATGGACCTTTTGACAGTTTAGATGACTTTATGGATAAGCCAAATACGATGTCAAGACATTATTTATATAAGGCATTTAATGATAATGCTAGATTGATGGGTAGTAAAATAATTTTAACTGGAGTGTACGGTGAATTTGGACCTAGCTATTGGAATGATGAGTATTTAGCGGAATTATTTAGGAAGGGTAATTTTATAAATCTTATAAGAAATATTTATTTTCATAAACGGTTATTTAAAAGAAGTCTTAAATCTATTTTATTTAATGATGTTTTGCAACCAAATTTACCATCAAATTGGCAGTATAAATTGCGAACTATGCGTAATTTAGATAATCTCACCAGATTTAGCTTAATTAGACTTGATTTTATTAATAAGTATGTTAATTCAGGAGACTTTACTATAGAAGCTAATAAATTTAAAACCCTTGGGACTAAACCAAGTTTGGATGGAAGATATAATAATCTAATGACATATAAATTATTATTTGACAAGAAATCTCCTTCAAGTCAAGAGTTTATTGAAAAAGGAAAATCTGTTATTAATTATTGTCACCCATTTTTAGATAAACGAATACTTGAATTTTGTTTCTCTGTGCCAAATGAATTACGTTATAAAAATGGATATCGCCGTTATATGATAAGACGTGGCATGCAAGGCTTAATGCCAAACGAATTATGTTATCGAACTACGAAGGAGCCATTTTCTCCTGATTATAATATTCGTTATAATAAGCAAATAAGTATAGCTCAAAAATTTTTACGATCATTGTCAAATAATCCAGTAGTAAAAGAAGTAATTGATATAGATAAATTAAATGAATACCTTAAATTGAAAATGAGAAGCAATCGGTGTTATGCAAAGGATGATTTTATTGGAATGCATACGGTTCCAAGAGCTCTTTATTTAGCCAGTTTTATAGAAAATAATAGTTAACCTACGTAAGTATATTTTTAATAATATTTAATTAAATCTAAGGTTGGGAAGAAGCCTGTATTTATTCAGTCATAGGATACAAATTTTGTAATTATTTAGGTAAATTATTATTATGAATGACAGCCACAGCTACATAGACCTCCACCATCTGTTCCTGGACTAAAGCCTGATTTTGTAATGGTTTTTGATATCAGAATATCTATAGTTGGAGCAATGTAATCTTTTTTCTTTACATGATTATTAACTAAATTTGTAGTATGCTCTGAATATATTATATTTTCCATATTTTTATCCTAAAAAGTTTAATTACTTAGGTTATCACGGCAGTAAGTGCTAGCCTCTGATATATTAAATCTTATGTGCTTAATTTTAGTTCGATTTTACCACGTCTAAATTGTAGCAATTGTAGCATATATTAAATCAAAGATTTATAAAAAATTTAAGCAGATAGCCATATGGGGAGAATGTTCTCTAGGCGTTTCATAAATGGCCAAATAGCGCTAACTTTATATTCAATTTGTCCTAATTCATAAGGCATAGTTTCAGGAAAAGCTATTCCAATCCCAAATATGCCAGGGGCTATTTCACCAGTTTGTTTGTCATAACTATAATTAGCGGGCAGCCCTTCAATTGGTATATGGCGTCGATTAAATCCAATTGCATATATGGCTTTAGTAGCATTAGGTACGTGGGTAAGTAAATTTTTTGGTGTCATTTTTAACATTTCAATATGCTTTATATCTGGATCACCAATATGGCGTTTTAGAGAATTCTCAGACCTATAAAATAAAATGGCTTTTTTGACCTCTACTTGAGATAGATTTTCTATTACGCTTTTGGCTGATTGAGCAGAACCAAATACTGCTACATAATCAGATGGGGCAATTTCTTGCCTCAACTTTCTTAAATTTAGAGCTGTTTTAAGAGTTACGGTTGGCAGATCTGAAAAAGATAATTCCTGAGCTTCACTACCGATGGCTAAAATAATTTTTTTGGTATAATGAATTTCAGATTTATCTAATTTAATTTGCCAAAAATCTTTGATTGGAGTTAAAGAAGTGACAAGATCTTTAATCACATGAACTGTTTGAGTCAGATGTTCAGTGATCCAGTTTAATGGTTGTCCTGCAATCATTAACTGACAATTATGACTAGGTATGCTTTTTTCAACCATAAAGCTGGAATTATCCGGATATTTAAAGGATTTACAATGACGGTAAAATTTTTTGAATGCTTCAACAGGTGTGTTACTCATAACATGCCCCCATGAAGTTGCAAAATCTCCAACTTTAAAATCAGGGTCAACCCAAATAATTTTGTCAGGAGAAATGTTTGCATCTAAAAGTTTACCAATACTTGCAATTCCAGCAGGTCCTGCGCCAACAACTGTCCATTCAAATATATTGTTTTTCATTAGAGTGAAATTTTCTGTAACTGTATTTAATTTAAAATGTATCAAAGTATCATTCTAGCATGAATTATAATTCTAGTATAAGTTATTTTATATACCTTTTTTAGTGATTTTAATATAAATTAAATAGGAATTTAAAAAACTAATAGCTTTACTTAATCAAAGATTTTGAGATGCTTTTGTGAATCAATAAAATTACCTAAACAATATAATAAAATTTCTTTATCAAATCTACGTGAATTATATTGACTATATTTATTAAATATCCACGATAGTTGCGCTTTATATGGGATATTTTTAAATAGATCATGATATTTATTATTCATGTATTCTGTTGAGATTTTATTCATTGTTGCTGGCATTATCGCACCAATTTTTTGATGCTTATTATAAACGCTTGGAGGTAGATGCTGAGCTAAATATTTGCGAATAGGGAGTCTATTAACCCCTAAATGACGCTTTTGTTCAAGAGGTAGACGAAAACAAAATTCCACTAATTTGGGGTATAGAAGTGGATATTTATAGCTAAAACCCATTTTTTTTGCAATAATTGCACTGTCTTCAACACGCATGCGCAGGTGATGGGAAAATCTACCTTGTAAAAATTCATACTCATATTTACGTAATGAGGTAGTATGTTTTAATGGAGTAAAATAAGGAATTTTTTGCCAATAATGTTCAACTGCTTCTGGGATTGAGGCAAAACTATTTAATAAATTGAATAGTTTTGGTTGTGAGAATCTTATCAATTGCAAAAAACGCTTTATTCTATTAGGTGGGATATTTCCTTTTTGGTTATAGTATTCTTTTAATTCATTCCAGGCTATTTGATAGTTTTTATGTGATAATTGTTCTGCTAAATATGGGCGAAGTGGAGCATGTGATGAAGCTGCTTCATCACCGCCAAATCCTGAAAATAGTGTATTAAACCCATGTTTTGCTACCGCCCTATGAATATTATTCGCACAAATAGTAAATAGATAATTGGGAGAACCTGCAAAACATTGTGAAATTTCCTGCATTATTTCTATTAATTCAAACTCTTTAGCATCAATATGGTGTATTTTATTTAAATTAAGTGTCCTAATTACTTCTAGAGCGTAATTCATATCATCAACTACATTTGATTCAGGTGGTGCAATATGCATAAATAAAGTAGGGTTTATTCCTAATTTTGTTAATGCTGTAACAACTGTAGAAGAATCCAAGCCCCCACTAAATTCAGCAGCAATAGTTTGACCATTAGATAGTTGATAGCTAACACTTTCATTAATTAATTCATTGAAATGTTCTAAGTAATCAGACGATTTTGAATATCTGATTTCAGGAGCATTAATATCTAAATGCCAAAACTTGGTTTTAATAATTTGATTATTCTTAAATTGAGTAATTGTTCCTGGTTCTATACGATAAATGCTTTCGTAGTTGGTTTCATCACTGTAAAGAGAAGAAATTTGAATGGTGTTTAGTAATAAATTCATCATCTGAAAATAATTTACTTTTACTGATTTTAAATATTTTAGGATATCTGGAAGGTTGCTTGCAAAAATTAAATGTTCTGAAGAGTATTGATAATAAAATGGCTCTAAGCCAAAGTGATCTCGTATAGCTCTAATTCGATTTGTATTTTTATCTATAATTAGACAAGCAAAATTAGCATAATAAGAGTGCCAAAATTCAAATTCTGGATTTTTCTGAATGAGTTGAATAAGGTCAGAATTAGGTGAATAATATTCTATTTCACCTATTTCCCATTTTAACCAATTACTTGCGTTGATTATCTGCAATTGTAGCTACTTAAAAGTTATATAATCTAAAAGGCATATTATAGCAAAATAGGTTAAGATTTTTATTTAATTTAAGGAATATAATTTTGAATTTTATTAATGTGATTACTTAATTGATATGAATTAGATAATAAAATGAATAATTAGAGTTAGGTGTTAAAAAACCACCTAGTTTAGTAGGTGGTCTTCTAAGTTCATTTAAAAGCTTCATTTTATCTGAGGAACGTTTGGCTTTATTTGATTTAACATGTGCTCCAGCGCCACCTCTTTTAGTTAAAGCTAATGCAACAAAGTTGCGCGGTTTTAATTGTTTCATATTGCATTTCCTTTCGTTTATTTTAAATCAACTATTTTTAATTTAATAATTATATCATAAATTATGCTAATCTAAATTTTTGGAATTGCAAATTTAGTTTTTAAAAGGTCGATATCGTGATTAGCATAATCCCAAAAATTCCATTTTGACTTAAAATGTTTTATTTTCATTTTTTGTCCAGAGTGCCATGCTTCCCAAAATTTTTCATTATTTCAACGATTTGGATCGGTTTGGTCGGGTGTTACAACATTAATATTTATATTGACCTATTAAATCAGTCACTAAATCAACTTGTAAAGTGTTAATCTTTACTGATGGGGCGGGTTATAAATTATTAAATTTTGATATGAGGTTTAATGAGAGCTTTTTAATATGTGCTTATTAGGACTAATATAGTAAAATGCAGAATTAGAATTATTTTATTAGGACAAGTTATGGATTTATCAAAAGATAAGCCAGAAGGCGAATTAGTAATGCGAACATTAGCAATGCCATGTGATACTAATGCAAATGGGGATATTTTTGGCGGATGGGTCTTATCACAAATGGATTTAGGTGGTGGGGTTTTAGCCAAAACACACTCGCCACAAGGTAGGGCAGTTACTGTAGCCATTGAAGGAATGAGCTTTCTCAATCCAGTTAATGTGGGTGGTGTAGTTTCTACTTATGCCAAAGTTATTCATTTTGGAAATACTTCTATGAAAATAGCGATTGAGAGTTGGGTATATAATTATTATTTGCACGAATCTAAAATTGTAACACGTGGTGTATTTACTTATGTTTCCCTAGATAGTGATAGAAAACCTACAAAAATTATCATGCCCAAAAATAAATAAATTAGCTAAGTGATATAATTAATTATTTTAAAAAATTATACTTTATTTAAAAGCAAATAAATAATAGATGATCTTTATTTAAGTTGTACCCATAGCCGAATTAAACTACTTACAGCTTCAGGTCGTTCTATTGAGGGTAAATGTCCGCATTCTTCAATAATAGTTAAATAAGCATTTGGTATTTTAGTTGCAAGTAGTTGTAAATCTTCTAAACTAAAAAAGGCATCATAACGGCCATGGATAACTAAGGTTGGACATTTAATTTGTTCTAAAAGATTTTCAAGATCCCCTCCATTTAAAACCACCTCAAGTTGTGCAATCATACCAGTTGGTGGAAATTGGTTTTGACTATCTTTTATCTGTTCCATGAATTTTTTATCAGATTGACGATTTGAATAGACATTCATGGGTCTTAATTCATTTAATAATTTTGTAACTTTACCAGTTTGTATTTGTCTAATATTCTTTTGGCATAAAAGATCTAAACTCGAGTCTGAACGACCACACCAAGTGCTAATTAATATTAATTTAATAACTCGCGTTGGAACTTTGATAGCAATATATTGAGCTAACCAACCACCTAATGAGTGACCAACTAGTATAAATTTATCGGGTGCTTGTTTTAAAATCGCATCTGCCATTTTTTCAAGAGTATTCTGATCATAAACTACAATAACTTTGGGATTACAAATATCACTCAATGTTTGAACTTGATGTTGCCACATTAGTTTATTGCCACTCCAGCCCGGTAAAATAATCAAATCGGGTTTCATATTTATTCCTATATAATAGAAGTTATAAAAAAATAAACTATTAGCTTAAATTTTAACTTCCTATTTCTGGTGATACTAAACTAGTACACGAATATCCACCATCAACACGTAAGGTAACACCTGTCATATAACTTGATGCTTTTGACGTTAACAATAAAAGTGTACCGACAAGTTCTTTTGGTTCAGCGGCTCGTTTCATTGGCATGACATTGCGATATTTTATACCTATATCACCTTCTAGAAATTGTTTTACCATTGGAGTATTGACCCATCCTGGTGCTAGACAGTTAACATGAATGCCATGTGGAAGAAGTTCAAGTGCCATATTTCGGGTTAGATGTTCAACTCCAGCTTTAGATGTTGCATAATGAACACGCTTTAAATAAGAAAAGTAACCCAAAGTGGATGAAATATTAACAATTTTACCTTGTGTTTCATGTTTTATCATATAGCGTGCAACTTCAGTTGACATGAGCCATGTGCCTTTTAAATTAACATTAATAACATCATCCCATTCAGATTCAAGAATGTCAAAGGTTAATAAGTCTGAACCTAGAATTCCAGCACAATTAACTAAAATATCAATCTGGCCAAATTTTTCATGGGTGTTTGAAATGACTTTTTCAATATCAGCCTTACAGGTAACATCACAGATTTGGGTAAGAACATTTGTAGGAGTTTTTAGCTCTTTAAAAAAAGTATTTAATGCTTGTTGATTAATATCGGCTAAGACTACTTTTGCCCCAGCGTCTAGTAAAATTAATACTAGCTCACGGGCTAATCCACCCGTTGCACCAGTGATGATGGCTACTTTGCCATTTAAAGAAAATTGCTCAAGATATTTAGCTTGCATATAGATATCCTAATAAAAAAGGTTAGGCTAAGATAAATATTATAAGCTATTAATTTATAATTTTGAATTTATTAAAAATGGTTACCTCAACCAATATTAAACAGTATATAATAAAATATTAATTAAATGATTTATAAGGTAAAAAGAATAATGGCTTTAAATTTCTGGGATGCAGATTTTTATCAAAATAAGCATAATTTTGTTGCTGCTTATGGTGGAGAGATTGTTAATATATTATCTCCTCAATCAGGTGAAGTAATTCTGGATCTTGGTTGTGGGACTGGAGAATTAACTGCAAAAATTGCTCAATCTGGAGCAAAAGTATTTGGGGTAGATTTTTCTTATGAGATGATTAATAAGGCAAAATCAAATTATCCTGATTTAAATTTTTTACAGCATAATGCTGAGTTAAATTTTCCATTTGATTTTAAATTTGACGCGATTTTTTCTAATGCTGCACTTCATTGGATGTTAAAGGCAAATGACGTGGCTAAAAATAGATCGGAAGAGCACACGTCTGAACTCCAGTCACGATCAGCGATCTCGT
>CALFYC010000044.1 GCA_937952895.1 uncultured Neisseriaceae bacterium | reverse complement strand
GGAAAAGGATCTTTCATGTGCGTTGCTAAACTTGGGTATTGCACTAATAAAGTTAAAGCCAAACGAATCGCCGGAGGCACTTTCACTGGCGCTTCTTCATTGGTGTTAATCATCGGGGTGACATTTGCGCTAGTAATGGGCTGCGCTGATTGCTGTTGTTGTTTTAAGTCCTGGGTATCAATCCGGGCGCGCTTGCCTAGCTCATCCAATAAAATGCCGGGCAAAATCCCGCCGGGGATTTGCTTAATAAAATTGAGTGCGCTCGCCGCAAAGCGGGCGCGACCTTCCATGGTGTTCATATCGCTTTGTTTGCTGAGCGTATTAAAAAAGAAAGATGAGAGTGATAAAGACGTGCGCACCCGTTCTTCAAAAGCGGCTTTGCCTTCTTTGCGCACACAAGAATCGGGGTCTTCGCCATCGGGTAAAAACAAAAAGCGCACTTGCAAATTATCATTTAATAAGGGAAATAACACTTGCAGGGCGCGCCAGGCTGCTGTGCGGCCGGCATTATCACCATCAAAACAAAAGACAATTTCATTGGTGTAGCGACATAACCGTTGAATGTGATGAGCCGTTGTGGCCGTGCCTAAAGTGGCAACGGCATATTCAATGCCATGTTGGAAAAGGGCAATCACATCCATGTAACCTTCCACGATTAAAATGCACGGTAGCTTCGTGTTGGCTTTTAAGGCTTGATATAAACCGTATAACTCATGCCCTTTTTGGAACAAAGGCGTTTCAGGAGAATTTAAATATTTAGGCTCTCCTTTAGCAATTATCCTACCACCAAAAGCAATTACTTCGCCTCTAACATTACGAATTGGAAAAATTACTCGATCACGAAAACGATCAAAGGTAGATCCATCTTCACGTTTTGTAACTAACCCGGCTTCAAGCAAAAATTCGTTATTTAAATAATTATTAAAAACCTTATTTAACGAAGTTGTCTCATTATGTACATAACCTAATAAAAATTTATCAATCACATTTTGCGTTAATCCACGATTTTTTAAATAATTCAGTGCTAAATTGGAATTAATTAAATTATTCCTATAAAACTGCACTGTTTTATTAATCGTATCATTTAAAGTAGTTTTATGTTCTTTCTTTTCGATTATTTCAGCTTTAGTTAAATTTGATCGACCCTCTGGAATATGAACTCCATAGGTATTAGCCAGTAATTTTATTGCTTCAATAAAATCCAAGCCATTGTATTTCATTGTAAAACCAATCGCATCACCAGATTCACCACAACCAAAGCAATGAAAAATTTGTTTTATACTACTGACAGAAAATGAGGGAGATTTTTCTTTATGAAAAGGACAACAGGCAAAATAATTTTGCCCTGAACGTTTGAGTTTTAGACTCTTTCCTACAACATCTACAATGTCCGCACGTTGTAAAATTTCATCAATAATCTTTTGATCAATTTGCATAAAATCACTTGGAATATTGTTTTATTTCTTCTTGCCTTGTTTCTTTCGCTAGTTTATCTACTAATCCATTAATAAATTTATGGGATTCTTCAGCACCATATAGTTTAGCAAGTTCCACAGCTTCATTAATTATAACTGGAGCTGGGACATTTAAACTATTAATAAGTTCGGTTGCTGCCACAACTAAAATGATTTGCTCAATTAAATTTATTTCATTTAATTCACGATTTAAATATGGTCTATAGCGTTCTAACATTGTATCAAAACTAGCTATTCCATCTTTAAGAAGTTCGTGCATTAATTCTTGATTAACCTTCTTATATACATCTGGTGAATTAGTATTTAGAAATTCTTCAATTTGATCAATTGTTACTTGATTAAGTTTAAAATAGTAAATTCCCTGAACAGCAAAACTTCTCGCCAAATGACGAGGTGATTTTTTTGACATTTTTAATTCCTAAATAGTTGTTCCATATTATTATTTACTTGATGAATAACATCAATTAAATTTAAATTATATTGACTAGCCGCAGTTTGAGCATATAAAAAAATATCACTTAATTGTGATCTAACCTTATTAAATAAGGGCATGTATGGTGCATCAGTTTCAAATACTATATTAGTTAAAGGAATTTTTGCAATATCACGCCTAATTTGGCTATTTTTTATAACCAGACTACCAACTCCAATCAAAAAACCAGCTTCAATAAATTGCTGAGCTATTTTATAATTAGCATTAAAGCCATGAATAACACCAGTTACTTTATATTGTTTTATTAATTGTAAAACCTCATTATAAGCTTTAACACAATGAACTACTACTGGTAATTTAAATTTTACAGCAATTTCTAATTGTAACTTAAATAATTCAACTTGGTAAGTAAAACTAGGCTTTAATTTATCTAAACCTATTTCACCAATAAAATCTGGACTATTCTTAATACATTGTGCTAATAATTCATTAATTAAATCTTCAGGTCTAACTTTTGAATCGATAAACCAAGGATGAATCCCGAAGCCAACCTTATAGAACTTGTTATTATACCTGAGTTGTAAAAGCTTAGAGATATCATTTAAATTTACACTTGAAACTAATGCTCGACTGAGATACTCATTATTATTCGTTATTGCATCTAAATGACAATGGGCATCAAAAATCAGCATCTATTCTATTTTACCTAACTTTTTATTAATACACTTAAAATACACATTAACATCTGGAGACATATTATTTGATTGAGCGATCCAAATCATTTCAGCAATACAATCCATTAATTCATGGTGAGTTTTATGTTCATCCTGAATTTTATTACATAATTCCTGATACAAATCTTTAATTCCAACTGGCTGATTAATCGATAGTTGTTCTATAATGGCTAGATGCATACTCATATGTAAAAACGGATTAATTTGTCCATGCTCTGGTAACCAATTATAAGATAGATATTTTTCTTTATTTGCTAATATTTGATTATATTCTGGATGTTCTAATATAATGGAATATGCCATTTTTTCCATATCAGATAAGGGTAATTTATTACTTGATTTTGCATAAACCTCAAAAAAAAAGTTACGCACATCTTCTGAACTAGGATTAAACATATTATTTGACTATCGTAAACCAACAGACTAAATTTGGCTGTTGATAAAATATTGCGTGCCCACTACTATTTACCATTATAATTTGACTAGAGTTATCAATCATTTTGGTTTGTAGTTTAGAATCTAACATAGTATCGTGATCTGCTAAAATAAATTTCATATTGCCTTTAACTTTATTAAAATTTGCCAAATTTTTGGGATCATTAACCCATATTTCAGTAGCTTTTTTGCCTAAATCACGTTGTTTTGAAGTTGTAAACAAAGGACCATTTCGATTAAAAATCTGACTTTCATAGTAAGATAGCGACGACTTATCATAACGATAAAGATTATTATTAAAAACATAATTTAAAATATCTGAATTAGACTTTAATTCCGAACTTGGTTGTTGTGGTAAAGAAATTGCCTTATCTGGTAATAATGGTGAAATTAAAGTTACTTTACCAACATCACTAGGATATGAGTTCACAAGATCAATACTAACCGCACCACCCATTGACCATGCCACAATATCTGGTTGATTTAATTTTAATTGATTAATAAATGCATGTACATCATTTGCCATTAAATTAATATTATCTGCATTTGCTGGATTTTCCCCAGTATTAACTCCAGAATAATCAAATAGATAAACAGTATGGTTTTTAGATAAACAAGTAATAAAATCCTTTGACCAAAAGTTACTAGTTACTCCATAGCCTGTTAATAATACCATAGCTCTACCATTACCCAATTTATAGTAATGGATCTTATGTCCATTAACAGAAACAAATAAATTTTGTAAATTACCTGTTTGAGCATAACTAAACAAAGTAAATAAACTTAGCAAAAGGATAATTAATTTACGTAACATTTATTTCTCTCATCATAATATATCAAGAATAAGCATTATTATACAATCTCAATGCAATAAATTATACTCTTATTCTATAAAATTTAAATTTGCTAAAATTGTTGAAACTAAAAATATTTAATAATCATTATCTTTAAAAAAGCCTCTAATTTGATATTAGAGGCCTCTTGATATATAAATAGTTATATTAAATATCAATATTTCTAGCATTTAAGGCATTAGTTTCTATAAATTCACGCCTTGGTTCAACTTCATCACCCATTAAAGTACAAAAAATATTATCAGCTGAAATAGCATCTTCAATTGTAACCTTTAATAAACGTCTAACAGATGGATCCATAGTAGTATCCCATAATTGAGATGCATTCATTTCACCTAAACCTTTATAACGTTGAATTCCCATACCTTTTTTAACTTCATTCATAAGCCATTCTAAACCATCAGCAAAATTTGTGACATTTTTAGAATTATCGCCACGCATTATATAAAGATTAGCTCCACTTATATGAGAAACAGCTTCATGAGCTTTAACCAATTTAGAATAGTCACTACCTTCAATAAAATATCCATCAATATTAGTAATTACATAATTACCGTGTTCAATTCTCACCACTTTGATTTTATAATCTTGGCGTTGTTCATCAAACATAGCATCAAATTTAGCATTTTCGGGTAAGCATTGTTTTAAACTAGCTATTGCATCATTTACTTCATCTTCGGTTTTTAAACTAATCTTAGGTAATTTTAATAATGCTTCTAGAACTTCACGATCCATAAATCTTGAATGCAAATCAATTACTTGTTTAGCTTTAAAATATAATTTAGCTGTATCTTCTAATTGTTTTGCTTCAAGTAATGTTACGTCATCAGCCACAAACTTAGCTTCAGTCAGTGCCAATTCTAATAAATACTGATTTAATTCATCTTCATCTTTTACATAACGCTCATTTTTACCTTGTTTAACTTTAAATAAAGGTGGTTGAGCAATATAAATATGACCTCTTTCAACCAATTCAGGCATTTGGCGATAAAAAAAAGTTAGAAGTAAAGTTCTAATATGAGCACCATCAACGTCCGCATCAGTCATAATAATAATACGATGATATCTAAGCTTATCTGGATTATATTCATCTTTACCAATACCAGTTCCCATTGCGGTAATTAATGTAGCAACCTCTTGCGATGATAACATTTTATCAAAACGTGCTCTTTCAACATTTAAAATTTTTCCTTTTAGTGGCAGGATTGCTTGAAATTTACGATCACGTCCTTGTTTAGCCGAACCACCCGCAGAATCACCCTCAACTAAGTATAATTCACATAATGCTGGATCTTTTTCCTGACAATCAGCTAATTTTCCAGGTAAGCCTAAACCATCCAAAATACCTTTGCGGCGAGTTATCTCACGAGCTTTACGCGCCGCTTCGCGAGCACGGGCTGCATCAATAATCTTATTACAAATAATTTTAGCATCATTTGGATTTTCTAAAAGATAAGTTTTTAAAGCTTCTCCGACAATATCTTGAATGACAGGTGATACTTCAGATGATACTAACTTATCCTTAGTTTGTGATGAAAATTTTGGATCAGGTAATTTAACTGAAACAATACATGCAAGCCCTTCTCGCATATCATCACCAGTGGTAGTAACTTTGGCTTTTTTAGCTAACTCTTGTTCTTCAATGTATTGGTTTAATGAACGAGTCATTACATTACGAAGAGCGGATAGATGAGTTCCTCCATCACGTTGCGGAATATTATTGGTAAAACATTGAACGTTCTCTTGGTAAGAATCATTCCACTGCATAGCAACTTCAACAGTAATACTATCTTTTTCACTTAAGCAATAAAAAGGTTTTTGATGTAATACGGTTTTATTACGATTAATATAACTAACAAATCCAGCAACTCCGCCAGAGAAAGCAAAATTTTCTTCTTTACCATCACGCCCATCAATCAAAGTGATTTTAACACCATTATTTAAAAAAGATAACTCACGAATTCTTTTAGCTAAGATTTCATAATGATATTCAACTAGGCCAAAAATTTCTGTACTTGCCATAAATTGAACTCTTGTACCTTTTTTACCGTTAGCATCGCCCATTTCTTTAAGTGGAGCTACTGCATCACCAATTCTAAACTCCATCTCATGTTCTCTACCTTCACGCCAAATGGTTAATCTTAACCAATCAGATAGAGCATTTACTACAGAAACACCCACTCCATGTAACCCACCGGAAATTTTATATGAATTACTATCAAATTTACCACCGGCATGAAGAACCGTCATAATTACTTCTGCCGCTGAACGGCCCTCTTCTGGATGAATATCTGTAGGAATCCCACGGCCGTTATCTTCAACTGTAATTGAATTATCTGGATTAATCACAACTTTTATCGTATCACAATGACCAGCCAACGCCTCATCAATAGCGTTATCTAATACTTCAAATACCATATGATGAAGACCGCTACCATCTGACGTATCACCAATATACATCCCCGGACGTTTCCTAACCGCATCAAGGCCTTTTAATACCTTGATACTACTACTATCGTATGCTTGATTATTATCAGTCATTATTTATTCCTACGCATAAAAGTTAACCCTTCATTATAGCCTAACTGGTGGTGGTTTATAATACAATTTTCAAAACGTCTATTTAAATTTTAATGATGTTTTAATTTCAATTTGACACACATAATCCTCTTATATTAATAATTGAAGCATTGTATGTTATAACGAGATTGGTATTAGACATTAGGAGTCAAAGAATGAAGCAAATAAAAATTTATAATAGCGGTACAATAATAAAATTACGAACATTTTATTTTAGATGGACTCTTTGGCTTTATCTCTGACTCCATTAATTTACTTAGTATTTATATGAAACAACGTGGTTAAGCCATCAATTAAATCCCATAATTCGAGAGAAGAATCTTTAATTGGCTCTTGTGATTGTTTTATTTTTTCGATACTTAAATTAAATTCTACCCAAGTGCCTCCATCGGTAAAATAATTATGTAACATGGGTTGCAGCCGATCAATTGCTGCAGCAAATTTAGCTTCCGGGGTAACTCTTTCTTCGAACTCTTGCCATAATCCCATTAACTCATAAGCCAAATCTTCTGGAAGAATTCCATAAATTCTTTTTGCTGCACTAAGTTCTGCTTGTGCTTTATAAGCAAATTCTTCGGCAGTACCAAAAATAAACATATCACCTGCATCAATTTCTACAATATCATGAACTAATACCATTTTTAAAACACGTAAAATATTTAATTCTTGTGGCGCATATTCACTAAATATCATTACCATCATAGCTAAATGCCATGAATGCTCTGCATCATTTTCACGACGGCTTCTATCTAAAAGAGGTGTTCTGCGAATAACATGTTTTAATTTATCGATTTCTAAGATAAATTGGATCTGTTGTTGTAAACGTTTAGGTAAATGATCTATTGAAGCGCTACTCATATATTTATACTTTTATAAAGCAATTTATTCTAACCCATCAACAAATACTTTTAATTCTTTAGGTAATTGTGACTCAATTGTAATAATTTGGTCCGTAATTGGATGAATAAATTCCAAGTGGAATGCATGTAAAAACATTCGTTTAAAACCAGTTTTTATTAATTCCTTATTTAATTCAAAATCCCCATACTTTACATCACCCAAAATTGGATAACCGCTACACTGTAAATGTACTCTAATTTGATGAGTTCGGCCAGTTTTTAATTCTGCCTTGACTAAAGTATAATTTTTATATTTAGTTATAACTTTAAAAATAGTTTGTGAAAATTGACCATTTTCGCGATCAACCCGAACTCTTCTTTCGCCATCTTTAGTTAAATATTTAAATAGTGGTTGTTTTACATTTTTTGTAGTACTGTCCCATACCCCATTGGTAAGAGCCAAATAATGTTTTTTGACTTGATTATTTTTAATTAAATCTTGAATACCAACTAATGCACTTCTTTTTTTAGCTAAAATTAAAATTCCAGAGGTTTCTTTATCTAAGCGATGAGCTAATTCTAAAAATTTAGCATTCGGATAAGATTTGCGTAACTGCTCAATTATCCCAAAACTAACCCCACTACCACCATGGCACGCGACACCATCTGGTTTATCAATAATTAAAAAATAATCATCTTCAAATAAAATTGGAAAAGTATTGCTTGGTACAAAATTAGGCGTCACACTTTTAGTTTGAATTGGGGGAATTCTAATTAAATCGCCAATAACTAATTTATCATTCGCTGTATAGCGCTTCTTATTAACTCGAATTTCGCCACTTCGGATAATTCTATAGACATGACTTTTAGGAACACCCTTTAGAATCTTTACCAATAAATTATCTAACCTTTGGTTTTCATCTTTTTCGGTTACCGTATAAAAATTGACTTGATTTTTGCTAAAATTATTCATTTTGGTTTATAATATGCACTCGTCGAGGTAAAAATTATCTGGCAGGATTATAACTTAAATCTTAAGTTTATTAATAGTTATTATACCAAAAGCCAGTTTGAAGACGCAATGTAGAGGTAATTTAGTCTAAAATTTAGCATGGGAGCTAATTGAAAGTTATAGTTAGATTTTAAATCACCATTTTAAAAAGAATAAGCATCTTATTGTTGAATATATTAATTAAATTATATAGAATTTATGATATCTAATAGTTACCATTTTTTTAAGTTAAAAACATTTGAAACTGTTATAAAAAAACTTATATATGTAAATAAAACATTTAGTTATAGTTTATACAAAATATAAATATTATTGTATTTATATATATTCTAGATATTCATCGAATTCACATCTATACAAATAAGGTGCTTTTATATTATATAAAGGTACAAATAAATGAAAAGAATGTTGTTTAATGCAACTTACCATGAAGAATTAAGAGTTGCTACAGTAGAAGGTCAAAAATTAATCAATTTTGATATTGAAACAATAAGTAAAACTCAACGACGTAGTAACATATACAAAGGGGTTATAACCCGAATTGAGCCATCATTAGAAGCTTGTTTTGTTGACTATGGCACCGACAAACAAGGTTTCTTACCATTTAAAGAAATTGATTCAGCATATCTTCCAGAAGGAACTAGAGGGCGTGATTTCAGTAAATTAACTGAAAATATGGAATTAATTGTTCAAGTAGAAAAAGATGAGCGTGGCAATAAAGGCGCTGCACTTACCACACATATTTCATTACCAGGTAGATATTTAGTTTTAATGCCAAGTAATTCACGTTCTGTTGGAATTTCAAGACGTATTGAAGGTGAAGAACGTGATGAGTTAAGATCAGTTTTATCTCTATTAGAAGTGCCAGATGGCATGAGCATTATTGCAAGAACTGCAGCAATTGGTAGAGCTCAAGAAGAATTACAATGGGATTTAAACTATTTATTACAATTATGGAATGCAATTAAATCTGCTGCAGCAAGTCATAATGGTAGCTTTTTAATTTATCAAGAAAGTAGTCTAGTAATCCGTTCCATTCGCGATCATTTTTCACCAGACATTCAAGAAATTTTAATTGACATGGAAGATATTTATCAACAAGCACATCAATTCATGTCACATGTTATGCCAAATTTTGTGGATCGCGTTAAATTTTATCGTGATGATATTCCATTATTCTCAAGATTTCAAATTGAGCATCAAATTGAATCAGCTTATTCAAGAACAGTTCACCTACCTTCAGGTGGCGCAATTGTAATTGACCATACTGAGGCTTTAACTGCAATTGATGTAAATTCAGCAAAATCAAATAAAGGTTCAGATATTGAAGCTACAGCATTTACCACCAATTTAGAAGCAGCTGAAGAGATTTCACGCCAAATGCGCTTACGTGACCTAGGTGGATTAGTTGTCGTCGATTTCATTGATATGGAAAACATTCGCAATCAACGTGAAGTAGAAAATTTCTTTAAAAGCCAAATTGGTTTAGATCGTGCACGCATTCAAATGGGTAAATTATCTAAGTTTGGTTTACTTGAATTATCACGTCAACGTTTACAATCATCACTTGAAGAATCTACCACAATCCAATGCCCACGCTGTGCTGGAGTTGGATCAATTCGTGGCACGGAATCAATTGCTGTACATATCTTAAGAATTGTCGAAGAAGACGTAGTTAAAAATGTTAATAATCTATCAGCTCTTCATGTGCAGTTACCTGTTGATGTTGCAACCTATTTACTAAACGAAAAACGTGATGATGTAGCTAAGATCGAAAATCGAATGGGTGTTCGAATTGTTTTGGTTCCTAATCTACACTTAAGTTCACCTAATTATAAAATTCGGAAGGTCACTAATGAAGGATTTGATACTACTTCAAATAAAGTTAGTTATAATTTAGTTGAAACTCCAGAGGAGCCGGTAGAATATCCAAATAACGATAAAAAACTCGAAGCAAAAAATGTGAATAAAGCAATGGTTAAAAATATTACTCCTGCAAAACCAGCGCCAATAATTTCTAACTCACCATTGTCTCAAGTTATAAATAAATTTTTAAAATTATTTAAAAATAAATTTGTTGTAGAAGAACCTGTTAAAAAGCTTCCAAAATCAGGTCCGGTTAGAACAAACTCAGGAACATCACGTACACACAATACGAATAATTCTCGAACCCAAAATAGAAATAAGCCCACCAATGCTCGAGGCCCTAAACCAACAACTCAAGCAAAAACGGTTAATCCAAATAACGTGAATAATCCAAGGCCTAATTCAAATAATCCACGCCCAAGAAACTTTAATGCGCAAAATAAATTTGAAGCAAAGGGAACCCCAACAACAAATTCTACGCCTGCGAATATAACGCCTCAAGTTAAATCGCCTAATTTAAATAATACTAAACCTTCAGTGGAATTACCATTAGAAATAAATGTTTCAACAGTAGAAAATGTAAAACCTAAACCGACTCAAAATCATAAAACTGAATTTTTTACACCTTCCGAAACTTTAAATTCTAATTTGAACTCTACTTTAGACATAGAAAAAAAGCCAGATGCAGTAGAACCACCACCAGTAATTCGAGTTAACACCATTACTGAACAAGTTGATTTAGGGTCACTACAAATGGTTGCTACAGACAATAGTTTAAAATTAACTTCAGAACCAGAAACCTATGTAGAAGATAATTTAAAACGTTATAAAGATGTTATAACTACATCTTCCAAACCTGCCACACAAGTTGAATATGAATTAGTTGAAACCACAAATTCTAATAACAGCCAAAGTATAGCTCCAAATACACAGCAGTAAACTAAATTCGGCCTTCAATCAAAACTGAAGGCCTTTTATTAAATGAGTATTTCACATACACTAATTACTTAGGATTAAACTACTTGATTTAATTGGTCAAGACAAATGTAGAATTAACACAAGTTTTACTTTACCTATAAAATAGGCTGAATTTATATTTTTAATGCCTATCTTAGTCAAACTTGAATAAAATAAACCGTTGGGTTGATATTTATGACTGAATGCTTTTTAAAACCATATTCGGCGTAATTAATTTTAGACAGTTATAATGACCAAATTTACAAGTTCTTTCGAAGCATGGAGAACATTCTAATTTAATTTGAATAATTTTGGCTTTATTTGTTAACGGCGGTGTAAATTGAGGTGACGATGAACCATATACTACGATTACCTGAGTATTTACCGCACTTGCAATATGCATTAATCCTGAATCATTAGTAACTACATATTTTGTTAAATTTAATAAGTCCACGGCATCAGATAGTGATGTTTTTCCACATACATTAGTAACTTTAGTCGTTACAGTTTTTATTTTAGCTAATATTTCTTCAGCAATTAAAATATCTTTATTTGATCCTAAAATAAGAATCTGATAATTGTGTTCATGTAATTTATCCGCTAATTCTGCAAAATATTCAGTTGGCCAACGCTTGGCTGGACCATATTCTGCGGCAGGGCAGAATCCAACTATCGCTTGATTGGGATTTAAATTAAATTTGTAAATTAATTGATTTTGATTAGCTGTATTCACATTAAGTAATGGTTTAGGTATATGACGCGGTTTTTGCCCATTATTTGCTAAAGCACAAAATCGATCTACCATTAAAGGTAATTTAGATTTATCTAATTTATAACAATTGTTGATTAAACCATAGCGCATTTCGCCAATAAAACCTGTTCGAAGCTTAATACCTGCAAAGAATGGAACAATAGCTGATTTAAATGAATTAGGCAAAATAAAGGCCTGATCATAATTATTCTTTTTTAATTCTAAACCAAGCTTAATTCGTGATAATAAATCCAATTTACCGTGCTTAAATGTGCTTATTATCACTTGATTAATTTCTGGCATTCGTGATAAGAAACCTGAAGCCCAACTATTGGCAATCACATCGATTATAACTTGACCTTGATACTTATCTACCAGTATTTTAAGTAGGGTTTGGCTCATCACCATATCACCAACCCAAGCAGGTCCAATAATTAAGATTTTATATTTCATAATAAAAACAGCTAAATATTTATAGTTAATCTTTAATTTTATTAGTCTTATTTTTCTAAAATAACTACCGCACTTGACATATTTAACTCATCACTTAAGGATACATGACAATTTAATATATTACGTTCCTTTAACCATTTAGTTATTGCATAATTAAAATTGAATACAGGTTTCCCCATCTCATCATTTATAACTGTAATATCTGGCATCAAAATTGGTGCTCTAAAACCTATACCACAAGCCTTAGCAAATGCCTCTTTTGCTGCAAATCTTTTTGCTATAAAATAACTTTTAGCATTATGATTTTTTAAAATATTTTGTTCATCATCTGATAGGATTCTTTTAATAAACTGTTCGCCATATAAATCATATAGCCTTTTAATCCTATCATTTTGAACAATATCATGCCCAATTGCAAAAATCATCCTACGATATATCCCATAGTTTTATACAAAATAAAAATTAAGATTAAAATTGTTAATCCATCCAAAAATAACCAAACTAAAC
Source organism: uncultured Neisseriaceae bacterium (assembly GCA_937952895.1). Taxonomy (GTDB): domain Bacteria; phylum Pseudomonadota; class Gammaproteobacteria; order Burkholderiales; family UBA11063; genus Aquella. Next base: position 15,033 of record CALFYC010000044.1, on the reverse strand, counting down.
GATTATTCAATTTATGTGAAAATGAAGCGGCAATTAAAGTTATAGAAAAAAGCCATAGCGCATCACCTAAAACGGCACCAATTATAAAACATAAAAGCTCGACACCATCATAGTGACTTGCAGTTCCACCAATTACTATTATTGTATCAATAAATACCAATGGATTTAACCATGTTAAAATAAGTGCTCGTATAACTGATTGTTTTACCGTTAAAACTTGGTTTTCGATTTTTAAAACATGCTTTTTAAAGACTAAATCCCAAATTTTTTGAATTAAATAAATACTGATGAAGATTGCACCAATAATATTAATGAATAAGATTACATGCTTGGAGTACGCAATATCTAACCCAATGCTGCCTGCTACAATTAAAATTATATCGGACAAAAAACATGTTGTAGCTACCCAATAAGAATGGTTTTTTTTAATTGCATGGCTAATTACATTTAAATTTTGCGGTCCAATACCAGATACAATTGCAACTACAAATAAAAGACCACTAAATATAATTCCAATATTATTAATCATAAACTAACCATTGATAAGTTTTTTCATTTGAATAACTGAATCTGACAAACCATAAAAAATACTTCGCGCTACAATTGCAAAACCAATATTCAATTCATGCATATTGGCTAAATTAGCAATTGGTTTTACATTTTCATAATTTAAACCATGTCCAGAATTAACCACTAAACCTAAAGAATGTGCCAATTCTGAAGCTTGTTTGATCTGCTTAAATTCTTTACTTAATTCATAATTATTAGAAATTTGAGCATATGCACCAGTATGAATTTCAATAGAATAAGCTAAAACTTCTTTGGCTGCTAATATTTGTTTTTCATCTGGATCAACAAACAGTGATACCTTAATACCTTTATTATGAAAAATTTTTATGGCTGATTTAATTTCTTCGATATGGCCAATTACATTTAACCCACCTTCTGTAGTTAATTCATGTCTTTTTTCTGGAACCAAACATATAAAATCAGGTTTTACATTTAGTGCAAAGTCCATCATTTCTCTTGTTAAAGCCATTTCTAAATTTAGTTGGATTTTTAATTTTTTTTTAAGCTCTATTACATCATTATCACGAATATGGCGTCTATCTTCACGCAAATGAACCGTAATTAATTCTGCACCACTATTTTCAACAACTAAACCAGCTTCAACCACATCTGGAAAATGCTCATTACGCGCATTTCTTAAGGTGGCAATATGATCAATATTCACTCCCAGACGTACCATCTTCATACCTCATTATTATCTATATATCATTTGCATTAGTATATCATAGGATTAGAGCTTCCGGAAAGGAGTCCATCGATATAATCAGAAAAATTAATTACTTTGATTTAGATCGGCTTGTACTTTTTTATTAGCATCGCTATTGGGGTATTTAGTTTGAAGAGAACTTGCAGTTTTTGCTGCTGATTTCTTCATACCTAATTGTATTTGGGAAATATACATTACTCGCATCGCATCTGGAACATCAGCACTTTGCGGGTAATCAGTTGCAAAATTTCTTGCTGTAATAAGAGCATCTTTATATTGCCCATTCGCCGCATATGCAACAGATAAATAATATCTTGCTTTTGCTTTATTTAGATCACTATCGGAAGTTTTAATAATATTGCGAAGATCATGAATTGCTCCATTTAGATCATGAGCTTTAATTTTCTTTATTGCTGTTTTTAATTCCGCGCTATTTTCAGTTTTAGGCGTTTGAGTTGTAACAACTGGAGCAACTGCTGCAACCACACCACTTGCTTGAGGTTTACTAATAACTCCTGCAGCTTTTTCAAGAGTAGTTAATCTTTGATCAATACTTTGATATAGTTGATCGGTATTATCATGATAATTATCTTGGTTATGCTTTAATGTACTGACATTCCCATTGATCTCATTAATTTGAGATTGTAGGTCATCTAAACGATTGAGAATATCTAATAACTTTTGGTTAGACACCTGCTTATCAAGTGTTCCCATATTATCTTGAAGCTGAGATAGTTTAATATTGGTATCGGCAATCTGACTACGCGCCTGATCATCGGCACAACCAGCTAGCAAAAGATTTGTTGACAGAACTAATGCTGTCAACAAACTTCTTTTTAACATGATTATTGGATACCTTCAGTAACAGTTCCAGTAAAGAAGCTACCATCTACGATAGGTAATGACATATTATCTAAGCTATAACCTTGTGGCTTACCTGATTTATATACCATATCTGATCTACGATTTGAAGCTCTATTTGCATCATTATCATTTGGATATTTAGCTTTTAATTTCCCATATGACACTGCTTCAATTTTACTACCATCAGCACCATCTGCAACTAATGCTTGTCTAACAGCATCAGCACGTTTTTGTCCTAATGATAAATTATATTCAACTGAACCAATATCATCGGTATTACCTTGAACTTGTAATTTAGCATCTGCATGTGCAGTTAAATAATCACTATTTGCTTTAATAATACCTCTATAATCATCACGGATATCATATTGATTAAATGCAAAATATACACTATTGTGATTTGAAACAACTGGAGTTACCGGAGTAGGTGCAGGTGGTTCAACATTTGCAGGTTCAGGTGTTGGCGCAGGTTGAACAGCTGGAGCTGATGCCACAGGTTGATCTGCATCTTTTCCCATCATTGAACAGGATACGATTAAAGCCCCCATCCCGGCTACCATTACTATATTTCTTAACATTTTTAACTCCTTATGTACTTTTTATAAATATAACTGTTATTTAAATTCTTAATTCGAAACCGGAGCTGATGCATTAGAGCCAGATGATGATACTGGAGCGGAAGCATTAGGACCTGTATCAAATAGCTGATTACTACCATCTTTTGAACCAACTGTAGGATTATCTGCATCTGGAGTATTAGAACTACTGCTAAACCAAGATGCACATGAAGTTAATCCACACATTAACACAATCAATAAAAGAGATCTTTTTATCATTTCAATATTACCTTTTGTATAATATAACAAGTGGATTTTAACATAGAACTAACTAGTATAAAATATAAAATTTATTTTTAATAAACTAGGAATTATAATCAATGTTGTGAATGAGCCATTGAAGCTTTTTTCTTAGTCTTTTTAGTTTTATTAGTAAAATCTTGTTGAACAGTAAACATTTGTGCACTTGCTTGTCTTGATCCTACTGTAGGATTGTTTTTATATTTTGCTGTAGATGATGCATCATCGGCGAATGCTGAAACTCCAACAACCATCAAAGAAAGAAATAATAATTTTTTTAACATTATGTTACTCCAAAAATATGTACTTAATTGTACATGAACACGTAAATATTACGTCATTGAGGCTCTATTTTAACATAATGACGGGAATATATAGTTTTTTTTCAATTTATTTTTCTTTTTTGCGCTGAATTTTTTTTCAGATGAGAACCAAATTTTACAAATAGAAACAGGCCATAATTTAGATATGGCCTGTTAATTTATTGTGTTTAAACTAAAAAACAATCATTAATTTTTGCTGATTATCTGTCTTAACACATATGGCAATATTCCACCATGCTTATAGTACTCAACTTCAATTGGCGTATCAATTCTGCATAACACGGAAACTTGTTTTTTATCGCCGCTTGGATAAGTAATTACTAAGGTTAGCTCTTGTTGTGGCTTTAATTGATTAGTAACTCCAACAATATCAAAGGTTTCATCACCCTTTATTTCTAGGCTATCCACAGAATCAGACCCCTTAAATTGTAGTGGTAATACCCCCATACCAACTAAATTAGATCTATGGATACGTTCAAAACTTTTAGCAATAACTGCTTTCACACCCAAAAGCTGAGTTCCTTTAGCAGCCCAATCTCGCGAACTACCCGTTCCATATTCTTCTCCAGCAAAAATCACTGTTGGAACATTATTTTTGATATACGCCATTGCTGCATCATAAATATCAACCTGATTACCTTCATAAATTGTATAACCACCTTCAACTCGTCCACCATCATCTTTGGGTGGAATCATCAAATTTTTAAACCTAACATTCGCAAAGGTTCCGCGTAACATCACTTCATGATTTCCACGTCTTGAACCGTAAGAATTAAATTCTTTAGGTTCAACCCCATGACTAACCAAATATTTACCGGCTGGAGTAGTAGGTTTGAAGGAACCTGCTGGTGATATATGATCAGTTGTTACTGAATCACCACCGATTATCAATAGCTTAGCCCCTTTAATATCAGAGATATCACCATAATTCATCCCAAAACCTTCAAAAAATGGAGGCTCTGCAATGTAAGTTGACTCAGGCCATGTGTATACATTACCTGTAACTGATTGGGTATTATTCCATAAATCAAGATCTTTAGTTAAATCACTATATAGTCTTCTATATGTTGCTGGATCTTGAGCTAAATGTAATAGATCAGCAACTTCATGTGAAGTTGGCCAAATATCTTTTAGAAAAACAGGATTCCCATTTGCATCTTGCCCTAGTGGTTCTTTAGTTAAATCAATGTTTACTCTACCTGCAATAGCAAAAGCTACAACCAATGGAGGTGAAGCTAAAAAATTACCTTTAATATTCGGATGAATTCTAGCTTCAAAGTTACGGTTCCCTGATAATACAGCGCAACCAACCACATCATGTTCAGTAATAACTTCATTAATTTCTGGTTTTAAATCCCCAGCATTTCCAATACATGTAGTACAGCCATAACCAGCCAAATTAAAACCTAGTTCATTCAAAGATTGCTGTAGCCCAGCTTTCTCTAGATATTCTGTAACTACTCGTGAACCTGGCGCTAATGACGTTTTAACTCTAGGATGAACCTTTAAACCTTTAGCCACAGCCTTTTTTGCTAATAAACCAGCTGCAAGTAATACATTTGGGTTTGAGGTATTCGTGCATGAAGTAATTGCTGCGATTAATACATCACCATGACCAATATCAATATTGTTTAATTTGGTAGGATAACGTGTATGTAGTTCTTGAGAGTCTTTGTTAAAACCATTATCATTAATTGGTTTACTAAATAAGCCATCAAAACTTTTTTGCATATCTTCAAGATTAATTCGATCTTGCGGACGCTTAGGGCCAGCTAAAGACGGTTTAATAGTAGATAAATCTAATGATAGGGTTGTTGAATATTCAATATCACCAGCTTTGGGTATACCAAATAGTTCTTGCGCTTTAAAATATTTTTCGAAAAGTTCGATCTCTTCATCAGTTTTACCTGTTGCCTTCATATAACGAACTGTCGCTTCATCAGCTGGGAAAAAACCCATTGTTGCACCATATTCTGGTGCCATGTTAGCAATTGTCGCACGATCAGTTACTGATAAAGTTGAAGTCCCTTCACCAAAATACTCAACAAATTTACCTACAACTTTTTCTCGACGAAGCATTTCTGTAATATTTAAAACCAAATCTGTTGCTGTCACACCTTCATTTAGTTTACCTTTTAATTCAACCCCAACCACATCTGGCGTTAAAAAATAAACAGGTTGACCAAGCATTCCTGCTTCAGCTTCAATTCCACCAACACCCCAACCAACAACACCAACACCATTAATCATTGTTGTATGTGAATCAGTTCCAACTAATGTATCTGGGTAAATTACATCCCCATTTGAACGTAATCCACAGAAAAAATGCTCTAAATTTACTTGATGTACAATTCCAACCCCAGGAGGAACTACTCCGAAAGTATCAAAAGCTTGCATGCCCCACTTCATAAATTGGTAACGTTCTTTGTTCCTATGAAATTCTAATTCCATATTAAAACGAAGAGCGTCAGGAGTTCCATAAGCATCTACTTGGACTGAATGGTCAACCACTAAATCTACTGGAACTAATGGTTCTACCACTTTTGGATCTTTACCTAATTTTTGCGCAACATTTCTCATAGCTGCTAAATCACATAAAAGAGGAACCCCAGTAAAATCTTGTAATACCACACGGGCAACCACAAAGGGAATTTCTTCAGTTCTCGGGCTTTTTGCTTGCCAAGAAGCTAATTCTTTAACGTGCTTTTCGTTAATTTTAACTCCATCAAAGTTTCTTAATACAGCCTCTAATACAATACGAATTGAAACGGGTAATTTTTTTAAATTAAACCCTTGTTTTGCAAGTGCTGGCAATGAATAATAAGTATATTGTTTGCCACTCTTTGTTGTCAAACTTGCTTTAGTATCAAATAAATTATGCATATCATCACCTATAAAAATTCTTTATTTCGCCATTATTATACCTGATTAGTTAAACCACTCACCAAAAACCTTGCTAAATATAAGACACATTGACATAACTAAATGTCCTTGTTAATATACTTTTTGTCCATCACTACAACGTATTAATCGAGTATTTGCAAAAACTCGACATAGTAATATTTTGGCTTTCTCATAGTTACTCTGTAAATACTCTATACATCCTTTTAATACTTGAACGGTTACATCTTGCCATGCATATTTTTAATTATAAAACTCTTAAGCTATAATTTCACTTAATTTTGAAATAAATTCTTAAAATAGCTTTTAACTTGTTGCATAAAATTAATTGAGCTTGGTTGTAAATCTTGATAAAGTTTAGTAGCATAAGAATTTAAAGCTAGAATTTGATTTTTATCGTAAGCATACATAAAGAAACTTTCTTTTATTTTAATAAATTCATTAAAATCAATAAATACATCGCAATTACCGTAATAATAAGGTAATTCTTTAATAAATTCTTTAAATACATCAATATATGAATACCAATAAAGTGTATCGTGAGTAACTGGTAATGAACCAGAATTTATCTGTTTTAAAAAAGTTTGATTGCGTTTTAATGCGTTAATATCTCTTAAAGTAAAAAAATATAGATCAATTGGACTTGGTTCTTTTCTTGGATATTTATTTACATAATTTGCGATACTATTTAATTTAGCTAAACTAAACTTTGAAGTCCCATCAAGTATTCTAAAGTCAAATTGTTTAACATAATTATAATCCATACCGGTATTATCTTTGATGTATAATGCCATACATATGGGAAATTGAATCTTTTTGGATGTATCAGGAAATAAAGCACTACTAAAAATTACTGACTCTTTTAAGCGATATTGTTTAGTGAAATCTCTTAATTGTTTAAAATTAGCCATCTTAGCTAAATAAGCAAACGGATGAAGAATACACACTATATCAGCTTTTAAATCACAATACGATCTTAAAAACGATATTCCTAAATCGCGTGACTTCAATTTATCATCGATAATAATCGATTTTTCTTTTTGGTCTTGTTTTGCATAAGAAAATCGATCATTGTATGGAGGATTACCGATAATTATTAAAAAATCATCTTGCTTAATTTGATAATTATCACGTTTAACATTAGTTAAGGCATTGATATTATATACATCATTAAATTTACTTTTTAACTTTTGATAAGCAAATTGATCAATATCATTGACTTTAATATTTAAACCTGCTCCCAATTCATCTAAAAAAGCACCATATCCTGCAGAATTATCCAATATAACCACATTTTTATTAATGCAATATGGCTCAATTGCCTTTGTGACTAATTTAACCAATTCATTTGGGGTGTAAAAGCTACCTAAATTAGTTCTTTGGGTTATCGTCAAATGATTTTGTTGGTCGGATTTGAGGTTCTCTTTATGTTTACTAATCATTTATTTTTAGTAAATAATAAATCATGAACTTGATGACCTAATTTTAAGCCACGTTGTTCAAATTTAGTTAGGGGGCGATAGTTAGGACGTTCAATAAATCCCAAATTAGTTGCCATATTTGTCAATTCTTTAATTTCATTTAATATATCCAACATCCATGTACCATATTCAGACCAATCAGTTGCTAAATGAATATAACCACCACATTTTAATTTACTACAAAGTAATTGGATAAATTCAGTTTGAATTATTCTTCTTTTATGGTGTTTTTTCTTAGGCCAAGGATCAGGAAAAAAGATATGAAAACCATCTATAGAATTATCCTCAATCATATTTTTAATCACTAGACTTGCATCATGGTGAATGATCTTCAAATTATTAAGTTGGTGTTTCTCAACCTCCATTAATAACGAACCAACTCCTGGGCTATGCACTTCAATTCCGATATAATCATTATTAGGATTTGTTTGAGCAATCTGCCATGTGGCATTACCCATACCAAACCCGATTTCAATAATTTTTGGATTAGTTCTACCAAAGACTTGATTTAAATTAATTATTTGTTCTTGATAAGAAACACCATAAGTTTTTAGATGTGAATTAATTGCATTTTTTTGCCCTGGGGTAATTTTCCCTTGACGCAATACAAAACTTTTAATTCTTTGGTGTGGTAAATTCATATAAGTTAGATTTAATTTGATTTATTTCTTATTTCATCAAATATCATTTTACATATTGGAATAATAGATACAAACATAACTATTAATATAATTAAAGATAGATGACCTTTAATAATTGGTAAATTACCAAATAGATAACCACCACCAATGAGTAAGCATACCCAAAGAAGAGATCCCAGCATACTATAGACTATAAATTTAGAATATTTCATATGGGCAACTCCAGCGACAAATGGGGCAAATGTACGAATTAATGGAATAAAACGTGCAAAAATAACTGTTTTACGTCCATGATGCTCATAAAAAGCATGAGTTTTATTCAAAATATCTCTACGAAATATTTTAGATTTTGGGTTATTAAATAAGCGCTCACCTAGAAATTTCCCAATAATAAAATTACTATTATCACCTAAAAATGCACCAGCAAAAACAACTACCCCCAAAACCCATAGCTCTAGTTTACCAGTAGATGCTAACGTTCCTACTAAAAACAATAATGAATCACCAGGTAAAAATGGAGTTACTACTAAACCAGTTTCACAAAAAATTACAATTAATAAGATAACGTAAAAGTAATTGTGATACGTATTTACAACTTGCGCAAGATATTGATCAAGATGCAGAATAAGACTTATAAATTCCAATTTATTACACCATTAAATATTGATTAAACTACAGCCTCTTCTTTACGTTTAGTCGGTTTTACTAAATTTTCTCTTGAAACTCCAAGCCACATTACTATTGGGGAAGCAACCAACACTGATGAGTAAATCCCAAATAATATTCCAATAGTTAGAGCTAGGGCAAAATTATGTAAACTAGGCCCACCAAAAAATAACATTGATAAAACCATCATTTCCGTACAACCATGGGTAATAACTGTTCTACTCATTGTAGCAGTTATAGCATTATTAATTACGCTAGAAACTGAAGTTCCACGAGTTTTTCTAAAATTTTCGCGAATCCTATCAAAGACAACCACCGATTCATTGACTGAATAGCCTAATACAGCTAATACAGCAGCTAATACAGTTAAGGAAAATTCCCATCTAAAAAACGCAAAACAGCCTAATATAATTACTACATCATGTAAATTAGCCAAGATCGCCGAAATAGCAAAACGCCATTCAAAACGAATCGCCAAATAAGCCATTATTCCGGCACACACAAAAAATATTGCAAGTAAACCATTGGTTACCAAATCTTGCCCAACTTGAGGACCTATAAATTCAACGCTTTTTAATTGCGCATTTGGTCCATCAGTTGCAATTTTGCTAAATACTTCATTAGATAATAAAGCAGATTTTACTCCAGTTCTATTTGGCAATCTTAACATTACATTATTTGCGGAATCTAAATTTTGTACTGTAGTTTGTTCTAATCCCATAGCAGATAATTGACTTCGAATTTTATTTAAATCAATTGGTTGTGAATATGACACTTCCATTAAAGTTCCACCTGTGAATTCAACAGACAAATTAAGCCCACGTGTGATTAAGAAGAATACCGCTAAAATAAAAGTTAATAATGAAATGGTTGTGGTAATCTTACCATAACTCATAAACGGTATATCTTTTTTGAATCTAAAAAATTCCATCTACCCACACCTTAGATAAATAATTTGCTAATTCTACGTCCAGCATATAAAAATGCCACTATTCCACGCGATACTAATACAGCACTAAACATTGAAGTAAGTATTCCTAAACAATGAACCACTGCAAAACCCTTAACTGGTCCTGATCCAAAAGCCAATAAAGCAAGACCCGCAATTAAAGTTGTAACGTTTGAATCTAAAATTGTCGCCCATGCATGTTCATATCCAGATTGAATTGCTTGATGAGGTTTTTGACCAGAACGCACCTCTTCTCGAATCCGCTCATTAATAAGAACATTTGAATCAATTGCCATACCTAAAGCAAGCGCAATTGCCGCTATTCCAGGTAACGTTAAAGTTGCTTGTAGCATTGATAATGCAGCAATTAATAATAATAAATTAACGGCTAAAGAAATCACTGAAATTACACCAAATATCAAGTAATAAATAACCATAAATACAGCAATAGCAACAAACCCCCATTGTACTGATTTAAATCCTTTCGCAATATTCTCGCGCCCTAAAGAAGGCCCCACAGCACGTTCTTCAATAATCGACATTGGCGCAGCTAATGAACCAGACCGAAGTAATAAAGCTACGTCATTAGCATCTTCAACAGTCATTGCTCCAGAAATTTGTACTTGCCCACCACCAATTTCAGAGCGAATTACCGGTGCAGTTACAACCTGACTCTTACCATTATCAACCAATACCATTGCCGTGCGTTTACCAATATTAGCACCTGTTAATTGTTTAAAAATTGAAGCACCAGTACCATCTAAACGCAAATTAACAGCAGGAGATCCATTTTCATCAAATCCAGGCTGTGCATCAGTTATATTATCTCCGGTTAATTCAACATCTTTACTAACTAATATTTTAGATGATCTAGTTGATGATACATCATCTAATAAATCATAACCTGCTGGAATACTACCCGCTAAAGCTCCACTTAAATCACTTTGATCATCATCAACCATTCTGACCTCTAAAGTAGCTGTACGCCCTAAAATATCTTTAGCTCTTGCTGTATCTTGAATTCCAGGTAATTCAACCACAATGCGATCTGGACCTTGTTGTTGAATAATCGGTTCAGCAACTCCTAATTCATTTACTCGATTATGTAAAATTAGCATATTTTGTTTTACTGCAGCTTCTTTTACTTTTTGCATTTCAGTTTCAGATACAGTTATCTTTAAAGTACTTGTTGTTGCATCTTGAGTTAAATTAAGTGATGGTAAATCGACTTTTAATTGATCATAAGCACTATTTGCTGTTACTGAATCTCTAAATTGAATTTGTACTGAATTATTATCTAAACCAATTGTTCCATAACGAATATTTTTATCTCTTAAATCACGCTTAATATCACCTGCATACTTATCTAACGTTTTTTTAATTGCAGCATCCATATCAATTTCAAGTAAGAAATGAACTCCACCACGCAAATCTAATCCCAAAAACATTGGACGAGCATTAATTTTAGCAAAAAAATTAGGGCTTGCTGGAACCAGATTAAGTGCAACAATATAGCCACCAGCTAATTGCTGTTGAATCAAATCACGCGCTTTTAGTTGATTATCTGTATCAGAAAACTTAATTTTTAAAGTTTTTCCATCAAATACTTCACCAATTGGCTCAATACCTGCACGATCTAAATTTGCATTAATGCTGGCAATGGTTGCTGTATCTGGCGATATGCCAGAATGGGAATTAGAGATTTGAACAGCAGGAATCTCACCATAAAAATTGGGCATGGTATAAATTAACCCTATTGCTACAGCTATAATTATTACTAAATATTTCCATAATGGATATTTTGTCATATTAATCAGTACCTATCGATTTAAGTTTTGATAATTATTACTTATACTTAATTTGTAAATTAACGAACTTTACCATAAGTGCCATCTTCTACTTTACCAGCAATAGATGACTTTTGTATTGTAATTAAAGTATTATCAGCAATTTCTAGCACAATAAATTGATCTACTACTTTAGTAATTTTACCAATAATACCACTATTCGTAATTACTTCATTGCCACTTTTTAATTCAGAAATCATATTGTTATGTGCCTTAGTTTTTTTCTGTTGTGGGCGAATTAATAAAAACCAAAATAAGATAAAAATTACAACCATTGGTAAAAATGACATGAATGTTGATTGTGCAGAAGCTGGTGCAGAAGTTCCTGCTGCATAAGCAGTATTAATTAACGACATATTATATAAACCTTTAAAAAATTTTACTAAGGTCATAATTATATTACTATTTGTGACAATAGATTAGCTTTTTATTTAGCTATCAAAGTAAAATACATTTTTAATTTTGTCGCATTTCATTTTTCATTTTGCGAACTTATGATTCGAGCAAATTCTATAACATTAATTTTGTCGTTATCATATTAAAAGCAATTTGTGATATAAAATCAGGATTTATCTACTCTCCACATAAGAATTGATCCAAACAGGTCTAGATTCGTCGAATCTTGAATTAGCTCCAAGTTGACCTTGATTGTTCCTACCCCAGCAATAGCTTTTACCTTGGCTTACACCGCAAGTGAAATAATCTCCCGCACTTATACTTGACCAAGTAGAATATCTACCGTTTATTGCTACCGGGACAGTTGGCTTATACACAGATTTATCAATTCCTAATTGACCATATTGATTACTACCCCAACAATATACATAGCCATCATTGTCTCGTGCACAGGTATGATCCAAACCAGTAGTTACTTGCACGAATTGACGCCTAAAAGATATATGCTCAGGAACTCTTACCGGAATAACACTTTCAGATCCATTACCAATTTGACCTTTATCATTATTTCCCCAACAATATAGATTATCATATGTATCAATTCCACAAATATGCTTACCAGTTCCAGAAGATAGATAAACCCAATCAGAAGAACCATTACTCAATTTAATCGGTATGTAAGAAACCCCACCAAGCTTGCCATTTCCTAATTGACCTCGTGAATTATCACCCCAACAGTATCCTTCATTATTTATACTAATACCGCAACTAGTATTTCTCGTAATTGATACACTTCGAAACTTTTCACTACTTAAAACTTGAACCGGAACTTCAGATTGCTTTAGTCTTGATTCTCCATTACCAAGCTGACCAAACTCATTTGAACCCCAACACCAAACATTTTTATCCGTGCTTACACCACATGTATGATTGCGACCCAAATCATAATTCATAAATAATTTCCCAGTTACAGCATAACTTGGATTAGGAATAAAATCTGATGATGCACCATTACCAAGCTGGCCAAATTGATTATTACCCCAACAGTACAACACGTTATCAATCGTAGAACCACACGCATGTTTACCACCTGCAACTACTGATTGAAATACAAGATCTACATCATCTTTTACAAGATTAACACCCGAAGTTAATGATTGAAATCTAACATCTGCACCACCTTTTCTTAGCATAACATCTTTAGGTAACAGCACACCTTCTAAACCACCATAACCTAATTGACCAGCTTCATTTGAACCCCAGCACATTACACGCGCACTATTTGGAAGCTCCTCTTTGTTGATCCCACATGCAAAATCTGAACCCGCTGATATTGTATTTAAAGGTGGAATAATTGTGCTTGTTAAAACATTTCCATTTTCAGTAGTTAGACTTACTGGATATCCGTTTCTAAGACCATTAATCAGAAAAATCCCATTTGAATATGATATGTTATTAAAACCATCTACATCTGGACTGCTCTCTTTTAATATTTCCCATTGGCTTTCTCCATTTTTTAAACGAATTATTCCACCAGTTTCTCCTACTCCTAAGGTTATCTTATTACCAGATGCAAATCCATTAATATTTTGAGTCATGTTTAATACTACATTTCTAAATTCATTTGTATCAGGATTGTATACTAGAAAATTAGTCAGCCCAGATGTTGAAGATGATGGTCTACCATTAGGCATAACTATAACCTGATCATTATCAAGAGCTATTGCATTATATGCCGCATCAAGCTCCATTTGACGAAAAATTTCTTGATTTTGGAGAGAAATTAAAATTGGCATACTATCAGGATGATCACGTAATTGAGCCAAAACAATAAAACGCCCAATTCTTGGATTATAAATTACATCTTTGATAATATAATCCCTTAATGCATTTATTTGTTGTGGAGGAGAAAATCCATCACCAGCTTTTACCCCAGCATAAGCAATCCCTCGATTATCAATCACAATATATTCATTTTCCCCTAATGCTAATGCAGAAGGTGAAACACCTTCTGGTAATATTCGACCCTGACTTAAAGATATTAATTGAAACCCCTGACCATCTTCTAAATCATAATGCACACCCCATAATAGCCCTCTATCATCTATCAATAGTATATAATTTTCATCTGACCATGCTGCAACAACTACAGGGGTAATTTCCCCTAAAGGAAAATTTTCACCATTAACTCCATTACGAGTAAAACTAAGATTGCAAGCATTATTTCCACAGATTCTAAAAAAACCTCCAGCTACTGGTATATTTTTAGGGCCATCCATACCATTATATCTAAAATCATTTTTATTAATTAAACCCGACGAAAACGATGCGTTAGATTTATTGGCTATATTGTTTGTTTGTCCCCCAGAATTACATCCACAGAAAATTGAAAAAGACCCCATTATAAAAAACAACATTATAATTTTTGTGAGTTTCGTCTGCATTTAAAAACCTTTTAAAAATATATAGAAATTCTAATTTTGGAAGATTAGTTAGATTTAATAATTAACCCATATAACTTTAATTTTAACATATTAAGCATATTTTCAGAGATAATTTTATTTTACAATTTTATATCATCTCTATAGCATGTTTTTATTACAATTGGTTCACCTGGAAAATCTGTTACTCATAACCAATAAAGTAATATTATTTGAGCTTTTACCTAGCTAATATTTTTATGTTATAATCTTGAAACTTTATTCACTCATAGCTAATCAGATTATTTTTCTAAATGAATGGAATAACATGAAAGACTACAAAAGAAAATTTATAAAATTTTGTATTGAAAATGAAGTACTTCTTTTTGGAGAATTTACTTTAAAATCAAAA
>CALFYC010000043.1 GCA_937952895.1 uncultured Neisseriaceae bacterium | reverse complement strand
CTGCAAAACTAAGGAAATGTATGAAATTTGATTCATTCTTCAATTTTAAAAGCTAATAATTAGTGATTAATTGTTAGTAATAATTTTTTGAATCCACAAAAATAGTGTAACTTTGCGCCCGAATTGAAAAAATACGTGTCGAAAAATAACGAAATGCTCAATAAAATCAATACTTTAAAACTAAAACAAGGCGATAAAATCACGGTTAAACAAGCGATTGGAGCGGTGATTGTAAAATCTTTTAATGAAGCGGCAGTAACTTTAGCTGAAGGAGTTGCAGGCGACGAATGGGAATTTGCCCGAAAAATGAATGAAAAGGCAAGAGAATTGAAAATGTTAAATACTAGTTTTCGTAACGCCAGTGGGCTTCACGAAGAAGGACAATATACTACAAGCTATGATTTAGCAAGATTGGTTAAGGCAATAAAGCAAGATTTTCCTGAATATTACAAATTATTTTCACTAAAAGAATTTACTTATAAAAATAAAAAATACGATGATGTTCTAAAAATCGACCAACGATTGAGCGAACTTGAATATTATCAGATAATCCTTTAATATTTGGTCTTAATGCACAAGCTCCACGAATTAATAAGGTAATTATCACTCCAGCTTGAGATGCGCGGTATAAAGTTTTAATTATTTCCGGTTCTAAAAGAGAATTCATCTTAAGAATTATTTCGGCTTTTTTCCCATTTAATGCATTAGTAATTTCCGTCTCAATTGCTTTTAGCATTGTTTCATGAAGGTTAAACGGTGATTGACAGATTAAGTTAAGCATATCTGCACGACCAATCCCAGTTATTTGAGCAAATATGTTATTTACATCCATTGCAATTTTATGATTGGTTGTGAGTAAGCCAAAATCAGTATAAATTTTAGCAGTTGCTGGATGATAGTTACCTGTTCCAAGGTGCACATAATGTCTTAATTGATTATTTTCTTTTCTTACAATTAATAACATTTTGGCATGTACTTTGTAACCCATTACACCATAAACTACGTGAGCTCCAGCATTTTCTAACTGATTAGTAATTTCAAGATTTGCCTCTTCATCGAATCTGGCAAATAACTCAACCGATACAACAACTTGCTTTCCAGCTAATGCTGCTTTTATTAAATTCTGTGTGATATTTGAGTCATTACCTGTTCTATAGAGAGTCATTTTTATTGCCAATACATTTGGATCTTCGGCGGCCAATCGAGTTAATTCTAATAGCGGGTCAAACGATTGGTATGGTGTATGAATTAAAATATCTTGTTGTTTTATCGCTTTAAAAATATCGGGTTGACGAATTAATGCGTTTGGAATACCTGGAGTATAACTAGAAAAATGTAATTCTGGGTTCGTAATTAAATTGGTAATATCGGTGAGTCTAGAGAGATTAACTGGGCCATTTGCTAGGTATAAATCTTGGTGGCTTAAGCTAAACTGTTTAAGTAAAATATCAACGAATTTGCTATCCGGTATGCCATCTGTAATATCTAATTCAAGTCGTGAGCATTCAGCATACTGACGATTTTTTAATTCTTGTGTTACTGCTGATCTTAAATTTTTGGCATTATCCTTTAACATAATATCGGTTGCACGAGTTACTTTAAAAGGGTAGCATCCTTTAACTGATAATCCATGAAAAAACTCTTTCACATGAATTTTTATGATATCTTGTAATAAAATAAAGCATGCTTTATTATCTGATAAGTCAGGTGGCAATTGAATTACACGTGGCAAAATCCTTGGTGCTTCTACAATGGCAATTTTTGAATTACGTCCAAACTGATCCTTGCCTGATAACTCAACAGCAAAATGTAAATTTTTATTTGGAACTCTTGGGAATGGGTGCGCTGGGTCAATTCCAATGGGAGTTAAAACCGGTTTTAATTCATTCATAAAATGATTATAAATCCAAGTTTTTTGTACGGAACTCCATTCGTTACTATTTAGAATAAGAATGTTTGCTTCACGTAATTTAGGAATAAGTATATTACGGTATACTTGATAAATTTCATCATAAAGTTTTGCCGCGCTATCCCTGGCTAAATTTAAAGCTTCTTGTGCAGTTAGGCCATCAAGTAAAATGCGATTGGCATCTTCCTTACTCCATTTTAATAATCTTGCAATTCGAACTTCAAATAGTTCATCACAATTTTTAACTACAATACACAAATAACTTAAACGTTCAAGTAGTGGCACGTTATCATCAACGGCTTTAGCTAAAACTCGACGTTGGAATTGAATTAAACCAAATTCACGGTTTAATAAAATTTCCTTATCATTCAGTTTATTAATATTTATGGTTTTATTCATTAAGGTTTATGTTTAATTAAAATATTTAAGGGGACTATTTTAACATGTTCGATTGGCTAAAATTTAAATTATCAAGGTTGGATTGATATTATGAATATACTCGGGATAATACCGCAATGATAAATTTAACAACAATGATAAGTTATGTTGTAGCTATGAATTATATTACGTCGCACAATCAAAACTTTAGCCAAATGATTTTTTTTGATTTAGAATAACGAACTTATAAAACAAAATAACAAAGAATAATATTTTATATTATTAAACCTTGCAAGATAAATTTTAATGAGGGACTATTTGCATGTCAATTAAACAGTTTTTGTTATGCCTACCAGCAGTTTTTTTAATGGCTTGCCAAGGGCCAAATGGTAGTAATGGTGCACCTCCATTATATGGATCTTTAAATGGTATAGAGTCAGGACCAGTTTGGAGCACTGAAAGTTTACAAGCTTGGTTATCGGCTGATTTATCTGAAAGCGACATTTCGAAGCCAACAGGGGTTTGTACAGGTCTTGATACTACAATTAACAAATTACTTGATGATATATTTTGCCAGTTCAATCTAGCAAATATCCAAACTAATTCAAAGTTTGGTGGGTTTAATGTTAAAAACGATGTTGTTAATAATAGTGCTGGGGTAACTCAAGTAAATGCTTATAGAGTTTTATATCTGACTCCTGGAGTACAAAACCCTATTACAACTGCAGTCCTTCCTGAAAGTGTTTCTGGAATATTGTTGGTGCCAAATATCCCACTAAGTCAAGTCAAAGGCGTGGTTCTTTATTATCATGGAACGGTATTTCAAGAAAGTGGTGCTCCATCTAATTTCAATAGTGTTACAGGAGCAAATACTTCAATAGGTCTTGCATCAGTTTTAAGTGCTCAAGGGTATATCGTTGTTGCTCCTGATTATATTGGTATGGCAGTCAATGTTGGGGTTGTTCATCCTTATATCGCTTATCCTCAGGAAGACGCACAAAGTGGGTTATATATGTTAACTCTTACTCGCCAATGGCTAAATGCGCAGCCAGATGCTCCAGGACAAATGAATTTGTACATTGATTCCTATTCAGAAGGTGCACTTTATGCAATGTGGGCATCTAATTTAGTTCAAACTGATCAAACAATGCGGCGGCTCGTTGAAAGTAATAACTTTACTTTAAAAAGAACTGTGGTAATTTCTGGTCCTTATGATCTTGCTGGAGCTCAGTTAAATTTTGCTGAATCTAATGCAACGAATTATCCAGAAAGTGCTAATATTTATCATATATCACCAGGGTTAGATGCAAGTTTACCTCCATACAGCTACTTTATTCCTGAATCAGTTGTGCCAGAATTAAATGATTTAGGGCATATGGGAGGTAAACTGTTAACCGCATTTTCAAAAGCTGGAGTTGTTCCAGCAACCTTAAATTCAATTGCCTATTATTCAGCTAATCCACAATTATATGATTTAATGATGCATCAAAATTTTGTGGATATGACTCAATGTATAGATTTAGGTAAATATTTTGATATACGGCTTGAATCAAATCCTTACCGAATTGACTTTAGTAATAGTCAGATAGTTATTAATCCGTGTCCAAGTGGATTGACATTAGAAGGTTTATTTGATGGTAATAATGATCTAGCTAATTCTGAAATTGCTTATCAATTATTCTCAAGTGCAATTGGATCCTCTAATTATTTTACGGGAGGTATGACTCTAGAGAGTTTATCGAAAGCTATGGCTGGGCCTGAACAATATACTAATAATTCAATTAATAGCTTTGTATATCCATATTTTACAAGTCCTGATGTAATAGCTTTATTTGAATCTAAGAGTATATATAATTGGAAAACTAATAGCCCTGTCAGTCTTATATGGATGCGTTATGATTCGACAATTACCAATCTTAATAGTTATGAGGCATGCCTAGATATGTCAGATAAATCTGCATTAGGTATGGTTCATTGTACTGAAGTTGATAACACCCAATTATATGGCTCTTCATTTACTAGTGGTCTATTACCGGTTTATTTGGATCATAGTGAAGCTGCAACAACCTTAAATTTGGTGGCATTACATGAAATAGAATCAGATCCACAGTAAATCTTTTATCTTGAATTTTTACAAGCAGCAAAACTTTTATGCTGCTTTTTTATTTGATAGAATCTAAGGTGTTTTTCCAAATATGGTAAAATTGTATCCTGCTATAAATAGCTAATTTTAAAATCGATATTTAAAATGGTTGAAAGTTGTTATGTATATTTTTGAAATTCTATTATTAATTTTTGCTCTATCTGGGTTATTTATGTCTCAGATTTTTGGAGGCTGCCTAGGTTTTGCAATTTTTTTATTTATTTTCTTTTCGTTTCTAGTGTTTATAGGAACTCATTTAGTTTGGTTTTTTGTTGCTGGATTAATTATCTATGGATATGGTTGTGTATATAAATATTTTAAATGGAAAAAATTGCCAGATTTAAAAGAATATTTAATAAGAAATCCAAATTCTAAATTAGAAATGGGGGTTGCTTGTAATAACTGTAATTCAGATAAAATTATTCATCAGGGCCTATTTTATAAGCGAGATAAGTTACGCTTTTATTCATGCCCACAGTGTGGGACAACACTGTTTAGATTTAAAAGTTTAGAAGGAAATTGATAGCTATGCGTCAATTAATTTTAGATACTGAAACAACAGGATTAAATCCGGAAGAGGGACATCGCATAATTGAATTTGCAGCACTTGAAATGATTGATCGTAAATTAACCGGTAAATATCTCCAAATGTATATTAACCCAAAGCGACCAATTGATCC
Organism: uncultured Neisseriaceae bacterium; assembly: GCA_937952895.1. Taxonomy (GTDB): domain Bacteria; phylum Pseudomonadota; class Gammaproteobacteria; order Burkholderiales; family UBA11063; genus Aquella. The sequence goes on along the minus strand of CALFYC010000043.1, from coordinate 395 downwards.
AGAAGCTACAAAAATCCATGGAATTACGGATAATGATGTAAAGGATAAGCCAGAATTTTCTAGTGTTGCCGAACAAATTATTGAATTTATTCAAGGTGCAGAATTGATTATCCATAATGCTAAATTTGATTTAAATTTTTTGGACTTTCAGTTTAAATTACATGGTCATGGTATTACTAATGATTTTATTAGTGGAGTGGTTGATACTTTAATATTAGTTTTTAACTCTTCAAGTTCAATGCGTAGAGAATCAGACCAACCGATAACGGCCCACTTACTTCCACAATAAACTGTCATCATGGGGTTTGACACTAGCCCTGCTGCAGACGCAATGTTTACGATATGGCCAAAATTATTCTTCTGCATTTCTGGTAATACAAGCCTTGTTAAATGCA
>CALFYC010000042.1 GCA_937952895.1 uncultured Neisseriaceae bacterium | reverse complement strand
GGGCAGCTTGGTTTAAATTCTAGGTATGATCAAGCTTATCCTCAATTAATAAATCAATAATAAACATAACGATCATAAATAAGTAAGCTACTAATTTTAGTAGCTTACTTTATCTTATATTATATGAATATCCAAGACATTTTCTTGGGCGCTTATTAAGTAAAACATGGGTATGATTAATTGTATCATTAATGATATGCGCAAAGTTGGTTATCTTGGGTCAAAAGCTCTGAATTAATCCATTATTATGTTCATTTAAGTCACGATTACAAGACTTATATGCTCGAGCAAAAAAGATGCTACAGCAAATATTGCTATTATATTTTGATGATTAAAGAATTTAGTGCCATTATCAAGAGTAAATGTCTTCTATAGATTTTTGAACTAAAGTGAGTAGGCAATGTTTATTCCAATTTTTAACCCTATCACTTCACATCTTTCAAAGTCATTTTTGCGCGTTTTTTGTTCATGGTGTTTGGTGTTTTGGATATACCAACTCGATTCGAAATTTTATTTTTATTACAGAAATCATGTCGATATACTTTAACTGTATGAAGAAGATTTTTATATAATTTACTACCATTACTTTTATTGTCACAACCATAGCTATAAATTGACTTGGCTGATATAATTGTCTTAATTTCAAGTTTCATTCGCCCGCTAACTTGCTCATGTAACCAACCAAGATCTAATTGATTTATTAAATTATTAATTTTCTTCCATTTTACTTTTCAATTTGTGTGGCTTAAAATTATAATTTTAATTCTAAGAGCCTAAATTTGAGGAAATGAGCTGTAACTAAATCTGGAGGTAGTGTCTCAGTTTGAATGATAATCCTTTGATAATAAAATATAGATTTCTGAAACTGATACACAACCAATCCGTGAAGCTCTAATTGGGAATAGAATATATTTATGTTATAATACTAAATTCGGTTATTTAGGAAATAATTATTTATGCCCCAAATCATTATTAAGCCATCAAATAATGAATTTATTGTGAATGATAATGAAACTATATTAGATGCAGGAATTAGAAATAAGCTTAATTTACCCCATGGTTGTAAAGATGGTGATTGTGGTGCCTGTAAGTGTAAAATATTATCTGGTAATGTAAAATTAGCTACATATAGAGCAAATATTTTAAGTGATGTTGAAATTCACGAAGGGTATACTTTGCTTTGTAGAGCATATGCGCTTAATGATATTGAACTTGAAATTCCTAATTTACTTAATAACTTATCAATTCGAGTATTACCCTCAAAGGTTAGTTTAATTGAACGAATAAGTGATACAATAATTTTAAAATTAAAATTACCCTCTCAATTAGATTTTAAATTTCATGCAGGTCAATATATTGAAATTATTTTGAAAGACAAAAATCGTAGTTATTCAATTGCTAATGCATATGGTACCAATGAAATAGAATTACATATTAAATACTATTCTGGTGGAGTATTTTCTGAATTTGTCTTAAATGAATTAAAAATAGATAGTTTATTAAGATTTAAAGGTCCTTTGGGTAATTTTGGGTTACGTAATACTCAAAATCCAGCAATTTTTGTATGCACTGGAACAGGTTTTGCTCCCATCAAAGCTTTATTAGAAGAAATGATATATACTAATTCAAATAAACAAATATACTTTTATTGGGGCAATCAAACAATAAGTGATTTTTATATGCTTGAATTTTTAAATAATGCCAAAGCAAAATTGAATTTAAGTGTTAAGCTGTGTTTATCTAAAGAGCAACAATCTGGTTTTTATAGTGGTTATGTAACTGACGCCATATTAAAAGATCATGATAATTTAAGTAGTTATGAAGTTTATGCATGTGGAAATCGTAATATGATTGAAAGTATTTATACGATTGCAACGAGCCAACTTAACTTAGATAGAATAAATTTCCTATCTGATGTATTTACTCCTGCAATTGTACCGGTTGAATAAAATAAAGGTTATATAAATGTCAAATAAACTTTTAAGTGGTAAATTAATAGCAGAGAGACTATTAAATGAAGTAAATTATGAAATTAAATCTATCATATCATCAAATAAACGTGTTCCAACATTAGCTGTAGTGCTTGTGGGTAATAATCCAGCTTCAGAAGTTTATGTAAGAAATAAAAAAATGACATGTGTGAAAGTTGGAATTAATTCGCAAGAATTTAAGCTGCCAGATAATGTTGGTCAAGATGAGTTGTTAAAATTAATCGATACATTAAATAATAATAGAGAAGTAGATGGTATTTTAGTGCAACTTCCATTACCTAGTCACTTATCCAGTAAATTAGTTATTGATAGTATTAGCCCGAATAAAGATGTAGATGGTTTTCATCGCTATAATATGGGTTCTTTGACTTTAAAAGACCCAACAATTTGCCCTTGTACTCCACACGGCATTATGTATATGTTAGACACCCTTAATATTGAATTTAAAGGTTTACATGCAATAGTTATTGGATCATCTAATATAGTTGGGCGACCAATGGCATTGGAACTTTTGAATCGTGGAGCAACAATTACGGTTTGTAATAGTAAAACACGTAATGTAGTAGAATTAGCAAGTAGTGCAGATATTTTAATTGCAGCAGTTGGTGTGCCGAAATTACTTAAAGCTAATTGGGTTAAAGATGGTGCAATTGTAATTGATGTTGGGATTAACCGCTTGGATGATGGAAGTTTATGTGGAGATGTGGATTTTAGCAGTGTAATTGATAAAGTTAGATATATTACTCCAGTACCAGGTGGGGTTGGCTTAATGACAATTGCTATGCTTATGAAAAATACCCTCTTTTGTTATAATTTAAATAATAAGAATTAAGAATTGTATGTCAGATAATAAACCAAGTTTTAATAAAACTAAAATTATAAGTACTCATATATGCGACTATTCTAAAAATAAAAATGGGATGGGCGGTATTGCTACAGATAAAAAAACTGGGCAAAAATTTGAAATTGCTCCTGATTTAGAAGATTTTGCGTTAGACAAAGACGAAGTTGAAGTTAGTGTTAAACAACAAGGTTCAAGCAAAAAGACTATTAGTTTTATTAGTCAAATCATTAAGCGACATACTGCTAACTTGGTGGGTTCAATTCAGAGATATAAAGATCGATATTTATTAAAAGTTAGAGATCAGAAATTTGGGGATTATTTGGTTATTATTAAGTCAGATATTAATTTTAAAATTGATCGTGATGAAGTTTTTAATACCATTATAACTAAATTTCCAGATTCAGATAATCCAGCATTTGAGGTATTATTAGCAAATAACGTAGGTAAATCTGATGACGATGAATCATATTTAGCTGATTTAATTAAAGATGCTATGTTGCCGGTAGAGTTTTCACATGGAGCGATTAAGGAAACTGATTCGATACCTGAAGTGGTTAATCCCAAAGAAATTGCTAATCGAGTGGATTTAAGAAATTTACCTTTTGTAACAATTGATGGATCTGATGCTAAGGATTTTGATGATGCTGTTTATTGTGAACTCAAGGATAACGTATTTAATTTATATGTTGCAATTGCAGATGTAGCTCATTATGTAAATGATGGTACAGCATTGGAGCGAGATGCTTATTTACGTGGTACGTCAGTTTATTTTCCTAAGCGTGTAATTCCAATGCTACCTGAAAAACTATCTAATGGCTTATGCTCATTAAATCCAAATGTTGATCGTCTAGTGATGTGTTGTCAGATGAAAATTAATCAATCTGGTGAAATTTTAGAATATAAAGTATTTAATGGTGTAATTCACTCAAATGCTCGACTTACCTATGAGGGGGTTGAAGAGTGGATAAATAATTTAACTTTAGTTCCAAGTTCATTGGTAGAAAATATTTCAGCTTTATATTTAAGTTTTAAAGCACTCTCAAATGCAAGAGAAATTCGAGGAGCAATTGATTTTGATTCGATAGAACCTGTTTTTATCTTTAACGATTTAGGTGAAGTGGAAAATATCAAACCACGAGTTCGTTTAGAAGCGCATAAACTTATTGAAGAATGTATGTTGGCTGCAAATGTGTGTGTGGCGGATTTTTTATTAACTAATGGTCATGGGGGATTATTTAGAGTCCATGATAAACCAACTGAAGAAAAATTTGCTAATTTAAAGACATATTTAAACTCATTGGCAATTAAATTTGATATTAAATATGAGCAGTTAGAACCACACCATTATAGTGACCTGTTGCATCAAGTTAGATATTCAGAAAATTTTGTAGCAATTGAGCAGTCAGTTTTACGTTCATTGCCACTAGCAATTTATTCAGCCAAAAATATTGGCCATTTTGGTTTAAGTTATAAGCATTATTTACATTTTACATCTCCAATTCGACGTTATCCAGATTTATTAGTTCATAGGGTTGCTAAAGCAATTATTGCTAAAACCACTTATAACTTTAGTCATCCTTTAGAGAAGATGGGTGAGCAATCCTCATTTACTGAAAGAAGAGCTGAAGATTTAGATCGTAAGATGGATAGTTTCTATAAATGTCAGTACGCCAAAACTCATATTGGAAGTGAATTTATAGGTAATATTACTTCAATTGTCAATTTTGGAATATTTGTGTATTTACCAGATTTATTGTTAGATGGCTTAGTTCATGTAACACAGTTAGGTGAGGATTATTTTGTATTTGATAATAAGGCTCAAGCATTAATTGGTAAGAAAACAGGGCTTAAATTTGTTATGGGGCAAATGGTAAAAGTAAAAATTATTGGAGTTGATATGGTAAAACTATTTATTGATTTTCAACTTATTGTATAATTAAGGGTTAAACTAAACTATTTTTTAATGGAAATATTAGAATGTTTCATCTAGTTGATAAAAATCAAAAATTAGTCAAATGGATAATGATTGCTGTAATTGCATCATTTGTGGTATGGGGGATTGGTGGTTATCTAGGCATGTCTGGCGATGATGGTTATTTGGCTAAAGTTGGTAGTCATAAAATATATTCTAAAGATTTAGATCAAGCAATGAACCAAGAACAACAACAAAATAATGATAAAATGCAAGTATTATTTGGTTTAATTAATCGCCAATTATTACTTAATAGTTTTGAAGATAATCGTTTAACTGTTACTAAAGACCAATTACAACAAGAAATTGCAAAAATTCCAGCTTTTCAAACGAATGGCCAATTTGATTTAAAAAAATATGAAGAGTTTTTATCTCAGCGAATGATTAGTGCTGAGCAGTTTCAAGAAGATATAAAACAACAAATTTTATTAACTGAATTTTTAGATTTTTTCAAAGGTTCATATTTTGATTCATCGTTATTTGATAAGAATTTTATTGTTCAATACAATATTGTGGAGAAACCTTTCGTTTTTGAGAATTTCTAAAACTTATTTGTTTATCCATTTAAGAAAATCGTATGCTTGCAGTCCTTGAATGCTTTTGAGCTGACTCAGCGTTATTGTTAATGATAGGCGTAGGTTGATAGAGCATCATTTATATCTCAGGCCCCATAAAGCTCAATTTATTAAATAGATCTAAAGG
>CALFYC010000041.1 GCA_937952895.1 uncultured Neisseriaceae bacterium | reverse complement strand
GAGTTCAGACGTGTGCTCTTCCGATCTGGGTTGGCATTGGCCGTTAGATACATTATTTAGTGGGTTAATTGGTTTTATCTTAGTTAAAATATGTTTTATAAAGCAAAAATCAAAAGTTAATTATTAATCAATTATTCGCATGATTGTTCGTTATGTAGTCAATTTGGATTAACTCAGGAAAGCTTATGGATTTTATATTTAGAGTCAAACAACTTCGATTATTAATTGTTTTTGCTGTTTTGATAAATGCATTTGGATTAATTTTTCCACTCATTGGTAATGATGATCCTACGTTATACGCAAATATTGTCAAACAGATGGTTATATCTGGTGATTTTATTAATTTAACTTTAAATGGGGCAAGTTGGCTAGATAAACCACACTTCCCATTTTGGGTTACAGTGGTATTCTTTAAAATATTTGGAATTCGACCCATTTCATATATATTACCAGGGTTTTTATTTAATCTATTAGGTGCTTTTTATACTTATAAATTAGCTAGATTATTGTATAATGTAGAAACCGGGTTGATGGCTACAATAATTTATTTGAGTTCACTGCACTTATTAATTTCTAGTATTGATGTGCGGGCTGAAGTATTTTTATTAGGAACCATAATGCCAGCCTGTTATTATTGGTATCTATATGATCGGCAGAGTAAACTTAAATATTTGATTTTGGGAGCATTTTTTAGTGCTCTTGCCATAATGAGTAAAGGAATATTTGTTCTAGTCACACTTTCAAGTGGTTTAATTGCGATGTGGCTATATAAAAAACAAGCCGTTAATTTAATTAAACCTAAATGGTTAGTTGCGTTACTTTTTGTGTTTATTTTAATTATTCCAGAAGTTTGGTCATTATACTATCAGTTTGACATGCACCCTGAGATATCAGTATTTGGTAAAACTCATATATCAGGAATTCGATGGTTTTTTTGGGATAGTCAATTTGGTAGATTTTTTAATATTGGGCCAATTAGTGCTCATGGCCAACCATTTCATTATTTATTCTTTATTCATGTATTTATTTGGTCATTTCTTCCTTGGAGTTTTATTTTTATTGTAGCTATTTATAGTGAATATAAAGCATTTCGTGGTAGAAATATTGCAGATATAATTAGTGCAGATAAATCACATTTAGTATACTTATTCGGTAGCTTTATTCCAACTTTTATTATGTTTAGTGTAACTCCGTTCCAATTGGATCATTATACAAATATTTTAATCCCATTTGCGGCAATTTTTTGTGCACGCTGGTTATATAATATGCGTTTAGCTAATAAAGGTATGTCACATAAGGTATTTTATGTTAATACGTTATTTTCTGTAATAATCACAGTGGTGATTATTTTATCTAGTATATTTGCTTTTGGTTCGGATTCGATTATTGTAATTGTTGTCATTGGTGTTTTAATGGTATCAATTTTCATACTATTTATGCATCAAGATGATTTAACTAAGGCAATTTTATATCCAGTATTAACCATGAGTTTAGCTTTTGTGTTTATGATGCTTGTAAATGGGACAGTTTGTGCTAAATATGATGCTGGATTGAGAATTGCTAAGCATTTAAATTATGAAGATTCTTATCCAATCATTGATTATCAAGCTCATTCATTAACATTAAAGTTTTATACTCATAATGAGTATTTATCAATAAATGATGCAGAAGAATTAACAAAATTGAAAACTCCATATTATTTAGTAATGTACACTAATCAATGGCAAGATTTTAATAAAAAAGTATTAAATTCTAGAGCAAATTTAGTGTGGCAAGTAAATGGAACAACTCGTGATGTAGTTATGAGGAATCTCTTCACTCCATCCTTACTAGAACAAAATACTACTAGTTATGTAGTATTATTAGTAAAGTAGATTTTTAGAATGCTTATAAAGGTAAAATGTGTATTACGATAAAATTAATCCAAAATTTCAGAATCTTGAAATTGATCATTTATATCATTTAGGTATTGATACAAGTTTAGATTTAAAAAGAATTTTTGGTAAAATTAGATATGTCGTTATGTCTGATTCAAATGATAATATTAGTGTATTTGCTAAAGAATTTGCTAAAAGCTGGTATTCAGTACAAGAATCTGATTTTGAGTTTAAGCCAATTTTTAAAACTGAGCGCTTTCATTTATATAAAATCGGTCCAATTCTGATTGTTTCACATGGTATAGGGATGCCATCCATGTTAATTTGTCTAAATGAAATTACTAAACTATTATTTCATGCTAAATGTATTGATGTTGCATTTTTAAAGTTTAGTCATTCTGGTGGTATTGGTGTTCCTGGTGGAACAATAATCATCACAACTCAGGCTGTAAATAATAAGTTAGAACCGATATTTAGTAATATTGAATCTGGCGAAGAAGTTTTTTATTCCACATTATTTGATCATGAATTAAGTCAAAGCATATTAACTTACGGTCTTAATCATGGGTACAAGGTTGATGTGGGTAAAACGATGGGAACTTATGGATTTTATGAAGAACAAGCGCGCTTAGATGGAGCGTTAGAGGTTATTTATACCAAGGAAGAACGTGAAGAATATTTGCGAAAAGCGCAATTAAATGGTGTTAAAAGTATTAATATGGTTGCTTTAGCTTTTGCTGCTTTTTGTCATCACCTCGGAATTCCTGCTGCAATGGTTAGTCTAGTTTTAGTTGATCGATTAATTTCTGATAAAACTATTTTGCCTGATAATGAAAAATTAATGACTCGCGATGTAATTAAGTTATTAGTAAATTACTTAGTTACTGATTTAAAAAATTATACAGAATAGATTATTATGAAATTAAATAAACTACTTTCGAAGAGCTCGGATACTTATTTATATAATTTTGATTTAGTTATAGATAAACAAATTTTAGATAATTTTAGTAATGCTAAATATATCTTTATGCAGGGAAGTATGGTTCGGGCTAAAGTTTTTGCTACAAAATTAGCTGCTCAAATTTTAAATATCGATCCTGAATATTTTGAACCGTTAAACCTACTTCCATGCAAAGATTTTTGTGCTTATAAAATTGGGAATGTTTTATCGGTATCTCATGGAATGGGTAATTCCTCAATGTTGATACTTCTACATACTTTAACTAAGCTATTACATTATGCTGGAAATACTGATTTAGAGTATATCCGATTAGGTACATCTGGTGGAATTGGTATTAATCCTGGAACTGTCGTATTAACTAATACAGCCTATATGCCAAATTTAGTTCCTGGTTATATGGTTTCAGTTTTAGATCAAGATATAATTTACCCGACTGAGATGAATAAAGATTTAAATAATTTGATTATTAAAGCTCAGCCTGATGATTTAGATTTTAAGATTGCTTTAGGTAACTCTATAGCTGCAGATGATTTTTATTTGGGCCAAGCACGTCTAGATGGAGCAATTAAACCACATTATGATGAATCCAGGGCTAATGAGTATTTTACTCAAGTTCAAAAATTTAATATTTTAAATTTTGAGATGGAGTCTACTTCTTTAGCTAGTTTTTGTTACCGTGCCGAAATTCCTGCAACTATGATTGCAGTTACTTTAGTTAATCGATTATTATCTGATCAAATCACTGCTACTCCTGAAATGTTAAGTCTATATTCGGACCGACCACAACATATAGCATTAAATTATTTAAAGTATCTTGATATTAAGGGTTGATAATGAAACGTTTTCCTGTTTTAGTTAGCTTTGTGCCATGGTTTATTTTTGCAGTTCTATATGGAAATTCTAAACATCAAATTCTTCAAGCTGCAATTATTACTTTATTAATGATTTTAATTTTAAATCGTAGAGAGCTAAAAAATGGGTTTATTTTACCTTGGGCATCTTTAATTTATTTTGGAATTGTTGCCCTAAATAGTTTATTTGATTGGGTGCCATGGTTTTTATATCATTCGGCAATGACTATTAATTTAGCGTTAGCGGTTATAATCTGGATTTCAATAATTATTAAAAAGCCATTTACTTTACAATACGCAAAAGAAATGGTTCCAGCAAGCTATTGGAATATGCCGGGATTTTTAAAAATTAATTTTTATTTAAGTTTATCTTGGGCTGCTCTTTTAACGGTTTCAGCTTTGCCAACTTTATTTATTCCACAAGAAATTTATTTAAAATCATTGTTTTGGAATTATGGCCTTACTGCAATTTGTATTTTAATTGCAATTTATCTTAATAAGGAATTGCCTGGTTTTATTATGGGGCGAAACTTTTGGCAGCAAGTTGCGAAATTAATTCCAGTTAATTCTCCATATCTACAAAGTGGGTTTGCGCCGGTTCATGAAGAATTAAACATCGCAGATTTAATTGTGGAAGGTATTCTTCCAGAAGATTTAAATGGTAGTTATTTAAGAAATGGCCCCAATCCGTATTTTACTCCATATACCTATACTTATCCGATTGATGGGGATGGAATGATTCATCGATTGATTTTTAAAAACGGATCGGTAAGCTATCAAAATCGCTTTGTCATGACAAAAGGTTTACAGGCTGAAATAAAAATTGGAAAAGCATTGTATGCCGGGATTGAATTGCCAATTCCAGCCGATCCCAAATTTGTTGGGGAGGAGAAAAGCAAAAACACTGCAGCAATTCATATCATTAAGTGGCAAGATAAATTTTTAGCACTTTATGAACAAGCAACTGCTTATTTATTAGATAATAAACTAAATACTTTAGGTGAATGGGTGCCTGATGGTAGTAAGGGGGCCTTTATGGTGAATGCTCATCATCGAGTTGATCCACAAAATGGGCATACTTTTATGTTTACTTATGATGTGGTTTGGGAAAAGCCATATTTACAAGTTTATGAATTTAATGCTAATAAAGAATTAATTAAAACAATTCCAGTTAATAAGTCACGTTCAACGATGATCCATGATTTAGTAATCACTGCTAATTATATTATACTTTTTGATGTGCCTGCGATTTTTAATGTGGCAGGCAATGATGGTAGTGAAAAATTTTTCTATTTTGATGAAAATTTACCCGTTACTATTATTTTAATTAAGCGTTCAGATTACACAATTACGACAATTGATAATGTGCCAAATTTTTTTGTTTTTCATTTTAGCAACGCTTATGAAATTGAGAATAAGATTATAATTGATTTTATTTATCATAATAAGCTCGATCTAAAGCCAATACTAAATGACAATTATGATAATATTCCAAAACTATATCAAGCTCAAATTGATTTATCTAATATGAAATATACTCATAAAGAGTTATTAAATGAAATTGCTGAATTTCCAATCTATAATTTAACTTATACAGGATTAAAATATCGTTATAGTTATTTTTTATCCAAAAATGTGGGTAATTTTTGGTTTAACCGTTTAATTAAATATGATCATTTGAATAATTTAGCTAAAATGATTGATTTTGGCGAAAGCTACGAATTGGATGAGCCAATTTTTATCCCAAAAATGAATAGCCAATTTGAAGATGATGGGTATATAGGTGTATATTTGTATAATAAAGAAACTAATAAAAGTAGTTTTGTACTTTACGATGCTTTAACACTAGAGACCCCATTAGCTAAGGTTAGATTGCCAGTTCGAGTGCCACATGGCCTACATGGGTCTTGGATTACAGATTAGTAAATTTGATTTTAAGGTTTTAATTTTATGAAAATAGTCCAAATTACGGATATTCATTTACATAAAATTGCAGATACTCGATTGTGTGACGTAGAGATAAATACTGATGAAACACTTTATTGGGTGTTAGATAAGGTTAAACAAGAAAGCCCAGATTTAATTCTTGCAACTGGTGATTTATCACAAGATGGTTCAATTGAATCATATCAACGACTACAAATTTATTTTAAAAAATTACCATGTAATGTTTACACAATCTATGGTAATCATGATGATCCAGCCAATTTTGATAAATATTTACTTGGAGGTAATATTTATAAAGAACCAATATTAGAGACAGATATTGGAACATTTATTTTTCTAAATTCACATGAATATGGTTCAAATTCAGGTTATCTTGATCAAAAAAATCAAGACCATCTAATTGCAAGTTTAAAGAAATATGATAACTGTATTATAGTTATTCATCATCATTTTATATTTCTAAATACTTTTATTGATAAGTATATATTAAGAAATTATCAAGAATTATTGAAAATTATTACTATTTACAAAGATAAAGTTAAATTGTGCATTAATGGGCATGTGCATAATTTTTATTCTAATGAGTTTGAAGGGGTAAAAATTTATTCAAGTATTTCAACATGCTTACAATTTGCTAAAACCCCAATTATGGGTATTGAAAAAAAATCGCCGGGATTTACTGTGTATGAGTTTATTAATGACAGTTATCAGGTTTATGAGAAAATCATTTAATTATACCTATTGTTAACAAAAAACTGTTTAGTAAGTAGCGGGAATAAAATTGCTGTGGACAAATGACCACAGCATGGTAGTTAAATTTCAATTTTAGTTATATGTATGTTTGACTGTAGAAATAATTGATTGCGAATCATTGGTTGCATCACCATCTATCTCCCAGAACATGGTTCCACCTAACTGATTTTTAATTACATATTTAGTTTTCTCTGTTGCGGACCATACATCATCATAAGTCAAGAAGGTTTTAAGTTGACTATTATAACCCCAAGGCTGTAGAGCATTTAAGCCATATTGATTAAATGTAGCTACATTTGATCTGTGGGTATAAAATGTTGTAGCAGCTAATCCAGATATTGGGTTTGCGCTACCACAACCATTTACTGGATCAGAGACTGGGTTTACAATACATTTATAGTCTAAAATACCAGCTTCATAATCTTTTAGCCCAGTTCCAGTAACATTTTCAAGTAAGCCAATGCTATTATGATTAATTGCATTTACTGTCATTGATCTTCCATATAATGGAATACCCACAACTAGTTTTTTTGGCGATATGCCAGATTTAATATAGGCATCAGTGGCATTTTTAATTGACATACCTCTAGATTGGCCAATTTCATAACCATCAACATTTGAAAAATCTTGTGTGGCTTGGAAATACGCTGGAGTAGATTCCCATGCGCCGTGGTAGTCATAACTCATAATATTTACATGATCTACCAAAGTATTTACTTGTGTCCAAAAATCAGGAACATGATTAGGATTTTTCGGGTCTTGCATAGCATAAATAGTATCTGATGCACCATTAACCGCAATACTCAATGTGTAGTATTTACCATCTATTTGACTTACCTTATCTAATTTATTTTTTATGATTTTATAAAATGTTAACATTTGTTTTGCAGGTGCTACACCCTTACCATAATCAGACCACCATTCCCAATCAATGTCTAGACCGCTAAAGCCAGTTTTTTGCATTAATTCAATAGCTTGATCAGCAAATTTATTCATACTAGTTTCGCTAGATGCAAGTTCCGCAAACATGGGGGCAGTATTTACACCATTATTGGTCCATCCGCCAAATGATAAGCTAGCTTTTAAGTAAGGATATTGTAGTAGATCACGTGATATCGCGCTTAACCCCCAACTATCAGCTGATGCATCCAATGTTTTTATATCACCATTTGCTGGATTAAAGCCAATAAAAGCATAGATTATATGATTTAAATTATTAACCGGTATCATATTAGGGTTATATTGTCGCCCCCAGACTGACCATTGTGCATAATATCCTGCATTTTCATAACCATTACCTGGGTCTTTACATGATGTTGCTCTACATGGCTCATTTATTGATAGAGTAATTTCATTATCATTATTATCAATTACATTAACTGAATAAACTTGTGGATCAGTTACACCTTCTAATACTGTTGCTCCACCTGAATCGGTTCCCATAATATCACATGTTTGAGTTAAATCTAGTGTTGAATTGTTAGTGGGTTTTATTGTCGTTATATGACCCTTATTGGCGTTAATTGTGATAAATTCTAGATTATGACGACCAATGCCAAAGCAGTTACCCCAGCCATCTTTCGGCTTAAAGTTTGAATTGAAGCTTAAAGATTTTGCAGTTGCTAATCCATTAACTGAAAGAATGATTTTATTATTATAATCTTTAAACGGTACAATATAATCATAAGATTGATTTTGCATTTGAGCTTTCAGTTGTACTAATTGGGAATTTACTTTTGTGGAATTGGCTGAAGAAGATTGATTTCCTCCTCCATTATTACATGCGGCTAAAAGTATAATTGCAAAGCCAGCTGTACTTAATTGTAGTAAATTTTTCTTTTCCACGATAATTCCCCTAATAGCAAATTCAGATAAAATCCTAAAAATAGCTAACAAGTATAGTTATTTTATTATATCAATAATAGCATAATAGGTGTGGTTATGTCAAATCTTAAACCTAAATATTTAGGGATAAGATTTAAACCAAAAATCTTATCTTGTTAAACTATTTTAAAGTAACTATAATCGTCTCTTCATAATCAAAGTAAGCTAAAGTTAACAATTAAATTTGAACTTAATTCAATATATAGAAGGAATTTTATAATGCATAAACGAATAAAAGCTTCGTTAGTTATAGTCACTTTATTAAATTTGCCGCTAATTAGTTATGCAAACGGCAATGCAACTATTAATAATTCATCAAATCAATCTGTGGTAATTGGGTTTATCCCTGACGTTTCTTGGTCTAGTGATCTTGGTAATATATATTTTTATGACATATCTCCATCTCAATGTCCGGGAAGTACTATAGATAATGGAATTCCTAAAAATGGCCCATGTACTATATTAGCAGGTCAAAAAGTTACTATACATTATACAGATGATATGTCTAGGGGTGGTGGTTTTATTTCAAACAATAACTTTGCTTATACATTTTCATATTTAACAAATGGTGAGGATCCTTGTCCAACCTTATCGTGGAATCATGGAATTCTTCCTGGTGTTGAGATAAACTCTTCAAGTCTAGGAAGTATTACAATAACTGAGAATAACTAACTTTATCAAAATAGAATTTTATCTTCTCATATAATGTTTCAAAATTAAATATTTAAAGGAATTATATAATGCAAAAATGGCTAAAAACCCCATTGTTTATAGTTATTATATTACTAAATTTGCCGCTAATAAGTTATGCAACTTGTAAAGCAAAGATTAGTAATTTATCCAATGAGTCGTTAATAATTGGATTTATTCCTGATTCTACGGCTGGATCAGATGAAGGAAATGTGTATTTCAAAAATTTGTCCCCATCTCAATGCCCAGGAAGTACTATAGATCATGGAATTCCTAAAAATGGTCCTTGTACTATCCCAGCAAAAGGATCTGTTGATATAGATTATACTTCATCAGCAAATACTATATCTGGAACTGGATTCTTGGCAACCAATAGTATTGGTGGTGGGTTTGTGTATAATAATTCCAAAGCTGATACATGTACTGATTTAAAATGGAATGGGGCAGCTTTGACAAATATTCAATTTAATTCTGAAAATGGTGGTGATATTACGGTATCAGAATAGTCTGTCAGCCTTTAGTAATAATTTATAAATAGTTAAGTACCATCTTACTAATAAAATATTTATTAGTAAGTGGTCCAATAAATCAACTCCTAAAACATAGATCTAATAAAAGCAAAATTTTGGGATAAGTATAATGAATAGTGTTATTATAATGATGATTAATAAACGGTGAGTTTTATTATCAATTATAGTCCCAAGATATCAGAATTGATTTGATGAGTATGTCAACAGCAAATAAATGAACAGCTTAAAGCAAATGGTAATTATTAATAATATACGCAAATAGCCAATAATATTATCAATATATAAATAAAAGGGAACTTTTGATTTCTCTAACCAAAGTTCCTTATCATTTATAAAATAATTTTAATATAAAATACGTGTTTTGATCGTATACTCAATTTGTCTTAACTCAGTTAAAATAGTTTTTTCATCAATATTTTGCGCTTCTATATCACTAATAACATAACCTACTTGTTCATTTGTTTTAAGATATTGTCCTGTTAAATTAATTTTGTGATTGGCCAGCACTTGGTTTATTTGTGCCAAAATTCCTGGGACATTTTCGTGTAAATGAATGATACGGTGAGCATTTTTAAGTTCAGGCAATTGGATATTGGGCAAATTTATACTTTGAGTTGAATCGCCAGAGTTAATATAGTTCATCATCCTATGTGCAACAAAATCCCCAATATTTAATTGTGCTTCTTCGGTGCTACCACCAATATGTGGGGTTAAGATTACATTTTCAAATTGACGTAATTCATTAATAAATTCTTCCTTATTATCTTTTGGTTCATATGGAAATACATCAATTGCAGCACCTAAAATTTTGCCAGATTTTAGGTTATCAACGAGTGCATCCAGATTTACAATATGTCCACGACTTAAATTTAAAAATATTACTTTATCTTTCATAAGATTAAATTCAGCATGATCAATAAAATGTTTATTATCATCTCTACCATCAACATGAATAGTTATGATATCTGAAATTTCGAGTAACTCCTTTAATGTGTTACATTTCTTAGCATTGCCAAGTTGTAATTTCTCAATGATATCATAGTAAAAAACCTGCATTCCAAGTGCTTCTGCTAATACAGATAATTGTGCTCCTATATTGCCATAGCCAATAATACCTAATTTTTTACCACGAACTTCAAAACTATTATTGGCTGATTTATCCCATTTGCCTTGATGAAGCGCGGCATTTTTCGTAATAACATTTCTTAATAAGATAATAATTTCACCAATTACTAGTTCAACTACACTTCGAGTATTACTATATGGAGCATTAAAGACACTAATACCTTTTTTACTTGCGCTTTTGCAATCAATTTGATTGGTGCCAATACAGAATGCCCCTATGGCAAGTAAGTGATCTGCATTATCTAAAACTTTTTTGGTAACTTCAGTTTTAGATCTAATTCCTAAAACTGAAACTCCTTTTATTTTTTCACAAAGCTCATCTTCATTAAGACCACCTTTATAGCTTTCAACATCAAACCCATCTTGTTTTAATAATTCAATTGCTTGAGAGTGAACATTTTCTAAAAGAAGAATTTTAATTTTGCTTTTGGGGTAAGATGTAGCCATTGGTAAATGATTAAGGTATAAAAATTCATCAAAACTTTTAATTACATGATCGGCTTTCGCAATTACTTTAGTTCGTTCAACATTTTCAGTAAAAGCATAAAATTTAGTTGCAATATTTGCTTGACGAATTTCATAATCAGTATAACCATCGCCAATAACTAAGATTTCACCAATTAATTTTAAGTCTTCGACTACCTTAACTTTGCCATGATTTTGACATAATGGATTAGTCTCATCAAAGCCAATGATATTATTTTTATCATCATACTTGAAAGTATTTGCTAATACATGTTTAGGGTCTATCCCAAATTGAGTTACAATGGGTAGAATATATTCTTTAAAGCCACTAGAGACAATATAAATGTTTTTTGCATTTTGTTCAATAAATTTTGCATTTCGAGTAAATGATTTTGATATCTTGCTATTTAATTTTACAATTAGTTTGTCTATATTTGTTTGGGTAATATCTAATAATTTTATTCGTGACATAAGGCTATCATAAAGAGATATTGAACCATCCATTCCTTGATTAGTAATTTGTTTGAATTTATTTAGAATTGTTTCAGCATCTGGACTATCTTTTAATGTAATTGCCGCTAATTCATCTGCTGCTTCTACTTGGATAAAAGTGCTATCAAAATCGATTATTAAAAATTTATCTTTCATTACTTTACCTTAAATATAAGCTTCTTTTAAGCAGTTAAATTACTTAATTGTTGATATAAAATTTCTACTGGATGATTAATTACTTGGTTTATTTGCTCTTGTACTTGGCAACGACATGAAAATCCAGTAGCTAGAGTATTAGAGATTATAGCATTTTGCCAATGTGATTTAAATAATTTCTTTGAATTTTCCTGATGTTTAGTTTGATATCCATAAGTTCCAGCCATCCCACAACAACCTATATTTTTAATATCTAAAGTTAAACCTAAATGAGAAAAAATATCTTTCCAGTTATTCGCTTCACTTGGCAAAATAGCTTGTTCTGTACAGTGGGGTAATAAACGAAATTCTGTAATAGCATTATTTTGCTTGATTTGGTCGAATTTATCTAAATTTAACTTAAAAAATTCAGCCAAAGTTAAAACTCTAGTTGTTAATGAATGTCCAAATTTCTTCATTTCATCACGAAACATTAAAGTGATAGTGTTTTCTAGGCTAATAATCGGGATATTTGCAGCAAATAATGGTTCAAATAGATTACTAATTTTCTTGCTATTTAGTTTGAATTTTTTTAAAAATCCACCAACAATCAAAGCCTTACCAGTTGGAATTGGGTAAATTACTAAAGGCTTATAGCCAATCAAGCGACATGCTTCTATAGTTGCAATTAATACTTTATCATTAAAAAAACCGATAAATGGATCAATAAAAATCACTAGAGATTTTTCTGATAAATCTTTAATTTGAGATCTATCTTTATATATTGGAGTATTTAGTTCTTTTACTATGCTCAATAAAGATTTAGCTGTATTAAATTTAGGCAATCTAGATAAACCCAATTTACTGACTAATTTATCATGTATAAGGATATTACTTAGAGATGGAAATTTAGCCATTACAGGTATGATATGTTCAATATAGCCTAAAAGTATTTCTTTTAAATTACGTCTTTTAAATTCATTATGGTATTTATCAAGAAATTTACTTCTAAGTTCGGGAATACTAACTTGAGTTGGGCATTTACCCACACATCCTTTACAATTTAAACATCCATCCATTGCTTCAAATGTAATTTGGGCTAACTCTGATGCTTTATTTGATTTTGTCGAAATATGTCGAAGCCATTCTTTAGTGAGCATTGCGCGCCCCTTTGGTGAATGGATTCGATCTTTTGTTACTTTATAAGATGGGCACATAACATTCGTTTGTTCTTGATTAAAGCATGCACCATTTCCATTACATAAGATTGCTGGATCGAAATACTCCTGTAATGGTTTTTCAATTACTTGATCAAATTGTCCGCGCATAGGTACATTTTCAATTTTAGTTAAGGCTAAACCATCTGGATGAGTTAATTTGCCTGGGTTTAAACGATTCAATGGATCAAAAAGTGTTTTAATTTGGCATAATACTTTATATAAAACAGGCCCAAATAATTGTGGCACAAATTCACCCCGAAAACCTTTACCATGTTCTCCCCATAAAATTCCATGATACTTATTTAATAGGGTAGTCACCATCTCAGTAATAGGGCGAATTTTATTTCTTTCATTTTGATCTTGTAAATTAAGTGCGGGCCTTACATGAATACAGCCAACATCAACATGTCCATACATCGCATAATTTAATTTTTCAGTTTCTAAATATTCTTGTAAATCATGTACAAAATTAGCTAAATGTTCTGGTGGAACAATCGCATCCTCAATAAATGCAACGGGTTTTTTAAGTCCTGGCATTTTCCCAGCAAGACCAACTGCAAGTGATCGAATAGACCATAACTGATTAATTTGAGAATTATTACGAATCACTACAAAATTAGCTTTATTGAAATTTAAATCACGTTCTAAAATTTTAATTTGTTCTTCTAATTGTGTTTCACTATCTGCAACTAATTCTAAAAAATTTGATATATAAGTTTTATCTTTACAGTTAAGTAGTTGGGCTAAAGTTTCCCAATTAGGTAAACTTTGTGCACTTTTTTGCACTTTTTCATCTATAACTTCAATTGCTAAAGGATTATATTTAATTAAAAATTCAGCATCTTTAAGTGCTGCATGAAAACTTTCATAATGAATTACAAATAGTGCCTTATAATTAGGAATTGGTATTAATTTAAGTGTTGCTTCAGAAACTATCCCTAATGTTCCTTCGGATCCTGCAATTAAGTAATTTAAATTAAATTGATTATTTTGATAACATTTCTTAATATTATAACCAGATAATGGACGTTTTAAAGGTGGAAATACTTGATTGATTTCATCTTGGACTGGAATTAGCAAATCAATAATATTTTTATATAGCTTTTGAGTCTCATTACCATTAATAATTGTTTGATCTAGACTGTTTTCATTAATTAGTGATGTTTCTAAAACTTGTCCATTAGCTAAGATAAATTTGGTTTTTAAAATATGATCAGAAGTCTTTCCGTAAATTAATGAACCTTTTCCAGCAGCGTCAGTTGCAATCATTCCGCCAATTGTGGCTCTATCTGCAGTTGAGACGTGGGGGGCAAAAAATAAGCCATGAGGTTTTAAAAATTGATTTAAATTCGTTAGAATAACTCCAGGTTCAACCGTAATAGTTTTTTCCTCTGGGTTAAAATCAAGAATTTTATCCATATAACGACTAAAATCAATGGTAATCCCATTATTGAGGGATTGCCCATTGGTGCCAGTTCCACCTCCACGTGCAGTGAAGGTTAGAGTTATGAATTCCTCTTCATTCGCCAATTTAAAAATTAATTGCACATCATCAAAATTTTTAGGTTGGATAACGGCCTCTGGTGTAACTTCATAAATACTATTATCTGTGGCATTTAATAAACGATTATTATAATCAGTATGAAAGTCACCACTAAATCGATTTTGGATAAGTATCTGTTTAAAATTCTCAATTAAATTATTCATAATTAGTCTTAGCTTTTATCTTTCGAATTGTCAATTTCTTTATGTGCTTTATAGCCACCTGCAAGTTCTTGGTATAAATTAACAATAGTAATTAATTGCTGTAGTTTGTCTTGATTTACATTGATATTCATTCGATCAAGGGCAATTTTACTATTTAATGTATCCATATAACTTTGAATGCCTCGCTTATAAAGTCTATCATTTAAGTCATATGCTTTAGCTAAATGTGTTTGTGATGATTCAGTTTCTAATAATTTATTTGTTAAACGATTATTTGCAGATAAAGCATTAGTAGTATCACGTAAAACCTTTTGTAAGGTATTTATATAGTTATAATAAGATACTTTATCCAAACCTTTAGCTTTTGCAATTTCACCTAAAGCTGATGCTTTTAATACTGGAATTTTGAGTAACTGATCATTAAAATCAACTGAATTTAAGGTCATTGGGTTTGGAAAATGGTACGCATTATTACCAGCAACTGGTCCACCAATAAAATCTAATTGAATTGTAGGTAATAATTGGCTTGCAGCTAAACCAATTCCTTCATTAGATGCCTGAAGACGGTTTTTTGCTTGTTGCATATCTGGACGATTTTCAAGCACGGTTATGGGTAATTGACCAGGGATTAAACTTGAATTATTTAAATTTACAAATTTTTGACTTGTATTTATTTCACCAGGATTTTGATTGATTAAATAACGAATTGCGTTACGGCTTAGAATAATATTATGTTCTATTATTTCTTGCTCTCCATGAATCATATTTACTTGAGATCGCAACTCTTGCACATTGATGTCTGAACTTAATCCACCTTGATAAACTTTGCCTGCAATATTTGCTAAATTAGTAATATCATTTGCTAATATTTGAAGTAATTCTTTACGTTCAACTTCAGCTAAATAAGTAAAGTAACTAGCACTAATTTGTGTAACGATAGTTAATTTAATTGCATCATCTTCAGCTTTTGCTTCGGCTAATTCGTATTCGGCTTTTTTCTGTTGTTTAATTTGGCTAAAAACATTTAATGTATAATTAGGTGCAAGAAGTGCTAATAGTCCAGGAAAGCCAGTTGCTGGGTTATTTGAATAACCCAGAATTACGCTTATATCAGGAATCCATTGAAATTGAACCTTTTTAAGCTCACCCTCAGCTGCTTCTATATTCCCACGTGACATGTTTAAGCTATTATTATTAATAATGCCACTTTCAATAAGCATGGTTAAAGTTGGATCATTAAACCCTTGCCACCAAGCAAGATAAGGTAGATTACTTTCACTATTCCCTAAATTACGATTAGGAGCAGTCCAATTATTGGTAACTTGTGTATCTGGCTTTGGTTGTTTACTAAAATAAGCACAACTAGTAGTAAGGGCAAATAGTAAAATTATTGGCAAAAGGCTAATTTTGCGCATTATAAATAGCTCCAGATTGGATAGTTAATATTTCATCAGTATTTAATAAAATTTCAAGTTGTTTTAGGTTACCTTGAACTTGTTCATAAAGCTTATTATAATCATGTTTATGATAGCGTTTTGTATAATATGCCGAATAAAGTGCTTTTAATTCTATAAAAATTGTATTAGTTAAACTACAAAAATGAATAAATTGATTACCAACTGCTTCTTCAGATAAATATAAAAATTCAGCATTTTGCACTAAATTATTTATCTCAGTTAAACTGCGATTAAAGTTAATACATGACTTAAACCAATCAGTTCGCTTAATTTTTTCTTGATTAAGCAGATTAATTAAACATTTTAAGTGCTGAATTATATCAGTTTGGGTATCATGAATGAAACGCTTCATTAAAAAGAAACGTCTAAAAATGAAAAATTCGAATAAAATACATATAATAAATGCAATTACTGTGCAAATTGAATAATCAATAATAAATGCAGTAATCGAAAAAGTGCTATGTGATGCGAAATAGCCAGTGCCAATAACTGCGGTATTTACGGTAAATATAGTTGGAATACTATAAGCTCTTCCAATCAAAAAATAAGCAAAAAATATGGTTAAAGGAATTATTAGAATTAAAGTGCGATAATCAATGTGCCCAATAAACCATAACAAGTAACCGGTAAAGAGACCTAAAATCATACCCCAAAAGCGATGAAAGGCACGAAAGAGGGTGGTGCCACTATCAAACCCCGCATATATCATCATAACTGAAAATCCAGTCCAGCCAGCTTGAGGAAACCGTAACCATTCTTGAACAAATATCGTAAAACTAAATACAATACAAATATGAATTCCACGTAAGGCTCGATAATTCAGTTTATTTGAATTTAGTTCTTGTAACATAAGTAATTCCAGCTTAAAATCAGTTGATGTAACACTTTTAATTCATGAGTTTCATTAAAAATCTGTAAATCATGTTCATTAATAGAAAGTGGCATACGTTTTTTGTAAGCTTCTTTTAAAGCTAGGATGTAACGATGAAGAAAAATAATATAAGGCGCACGTAACTGGTTTTGGAATGAAGCTAAGTAAGAAACGGACATAACTAAATCAAAGCTTAAAAGAGTAATTTTTAAAATGCTAAATTTTTTTGTGCGTGAAGAGAGCATCTTTGAATAACGTTCCATAATAATAGTTCCCGGAATAATTGGAATGGTTATGTGATTTCCTTGACTAATTTGAGCCGTTAATTCTTCAATTTTTGTTAATACATCATCAAAGCCATTACGCCAAATACAAAAATAATAATATTTAGGAAAGAATAATAAACCGATAAAGACAATTATCATTGCTACAATCGTTTGTAGGGCATGGTTAAGAGCAATGTAAAAGTTACTATCATTTAACCCATAAATTAATGAATAAGCCCCGAGGCTAAGTATAATTGGTGCAGGGATAAAAATATTCTTAAATTTATATACAGCAATTAAATAGATGAACAGTGAATAAAAAAATACAAAAATTACAAAAATCGACTTATATGATGAGATCACCCCAAATAAAAATATGGTAATAATGCTTCCAATTACAGTATAAAAATAAAATAGATATTTTTCAGATAAGGTATTGCCAGCAACTTCAGCCGCAAATGCAGTTAATGGTATATAAAAATAATAAAAATAAGGATTAGGAATAGTATATATAAAATTAAATAGAAATAACAACTCCAAAACAAAAACAGCTTTGAGACCATTTATACGATGTTCATAAAAACGATCATATGTATTTAAACTATTTTTTAGTTGAGATATAAACATAGGCACTGGATCCTGGGTTTAATGGGAAATTTGGATCAGGATCTAAAATTTTAATTTGCACTGGGAAACGTTGGGGTAATAAAAGCCATTCGTTTTCATTCTGCACTTTTTGAATTTGGCTTTTAGTTGAGGTGGTTTGTCTTTCAGCTGCCCATAATGTATTTACAATAACACCATGGAATATTTTATCAAAATAATACATTCTTAATATAATATAGACTTTGTCACCTACTCGTACATTTCTTAAATCCGTTTCATTAAAATTTGCTTGAATATAATAGTTTGAAGTATCAATAAATGAAAAGATTGGTTCATGAATTTTAATTGGAGTATTAGGAGATACGTACATATTATCAATTACGCCATCACTCGGTGCAGTTACTATAGTTAAATCTAAATTGATTTTAGCATTATCCATTTTGGCTTTAAGACTCGCTACCGTTTGGTGTTGTTGGTCAATTTGGGCTTTTAATACTTCAACCTCTTGATGTAATGAGGCTAGGCGATTAGATAAAGTTTCAACATCATAGGATAATTTTTTAATTTCAAGCGTTGAAATAGCTTCAGTTACATTATAATCTTGTTTTAATTTTAGCTCATATTTAGCTTTGTTTAGTTCTGCTTCAGTAGATTTAATTAGGGCATTAGTTTTATCAATTTGTTTTTGTAAAACTATTATTTTTTTAAGTCCTTCTTGATAATCGGCAGATGCTTGTTGATAAGCTAGACGATATGGTTCTTGATAAACAGTAAAGATTGGATCATTTTTTTTAACAGCTTGACCATTTTTAACATAGATATTGGTAATAAATCCTGATACATCAGCGGCAACAGGAGTAACATTAGTTACTACGAAAGCATTATCGGTGAATGGAACTAAATAAGAAAATATATGGTATATAGCAACTATGATTGCAACGATTATGACAATAATTGGTAATCTAAGCTCATTTTTCATTAATTTTAAAAATTTGGGCATACGTTTTTATCCAAAATTTATTTCATAAATTTAGCGTTGTGGATTTTACCATGTTTACAACTCATGTCGGTTATTTAAAATATCCACTGCCATCTTCAAATAGAAATGTTCTCGGTATGATGGGATAGATTTTTAAAAAAATCGACTTAAAATAGCAAAATTTGTAATAGAATATATATCATAAATAGCTCGTTTATTATAATCTAAATAGTGTTTAAGCCAAATCTGTATTTATTAAAAATAGTTGGTTTTAAAGAACTAAGTATTAAATATTTTATATCTTACAAATTAGATTATTTAATAATGAAATGATTTAAATGGAATTAATAAGCATAAATGATAAACTAACAGTTTTATTATCAATTCTTTTTTAATTGCTCTGATTAGTTGTAGTTATGTGTCAAAAGAAGATTTAAATAGTAAGAATTCAATAAATTGATCGACTACATTTTCAAATAATATAATAAAAGATAACGGGGTAACATTTACTTTAATAGCTTCTGCCGGGGATGAATAGAGTGCAATAGAGCTTAATATGAATAATTTTAAAGATTTAATTTTAATTCTTCAATAAATTTAAGATTATTGTCATTATAAATTGTTAATGGTTCAACTTCATTTAAAAGGAAAAGGCAACTAAAATTAGTTGCCTTTATTGGTTTACATTCTAATATTATTGACTTTCATTTAGATTAGATGTAATATCAGTTGGAATATCTTCTTCTTCTCTAGAGTTATTCCCAACTTCACCATCATAATTATAACCCCAGCAATAGTTCTGACCATCAATAGTAGTAGCACAAACATGATAATAACCTACTGATACATCTTGCCATTGAGTTGGATTCTTTTGATTTGGAATATCTATAGGATAAGTTGGATATAAAACTGATGATTCACTTGATTCCCCATTACCTAGTTGGCCAAATCTATCATCACCCCAGCAGTAAAGATCATATGCCTTACTAATTGCACAAGTATTACCACCGCCAGTTGCTATTTTTATAAATTGAAGATAATTATCTTTTGTTACTACTTTAGTTGGCTTATTTTGATCTTCACTATTACCTATACCTAATTGTCCAAAATCATTTCTACCCCAACAGTAGGCAGTTCCTGATTCATCTAAAGCACAAACATGTTGGCTTGGGCCAGATGAAATATAACTAAATGTTTGGCTAAGTTTTTCTGGAGTATAATATGCTGTATGCTTAGTCTTTCCGAGACCTAGTTGCCCAAATTGATTATCTCCCCAACAATAAACTTGATGATTATTCGTGATACCACAAGTATCAGAAAATGTGGATGCTACTTGAATAAAATTATGTGATGATGAAATCGATATGGCTTTAGGAACCGAGGATTTTGCAATTGAACTGCCAACTCCAAGTTGTCCTAAACTATTATCACCCCAACATAATATTCTATTTGTCTTTGTATTAGTATCCAAACCTAAAGCACAGCTATGCACTTGACCTAATGATACTTGATTATATTGTATTCCTGCCATTTTTGCCACAGGTGTTGGAGTAGAAGCCATTTTTGTTTGATTATTGCCTAATTGGCCATAACTGTTATCGCCCCAGCATGCTATTTGCTTATCTGTAGTTACAGCACATGCATGATTAACTCCTGCTGAAACTTGTGTAAATTTACTTTCACTTTGCACTTGCTTTGGTAATATGATATCGTCAGTATCCCCATAACCTAGTTTCCCATCATTACCGGAACCCCAACAAAATAATGATCCAGCCGATTCTATTCCACAGCTAAAATTATAACTTGATGCAATATTCGTAAAAAGAAGGGAATTGATTGGGGTAAATTCCTTGCCGTTTTCGGTTGTTAATAGCATTCTGTTACCTTTTTGGTCTAGACCAGTAATCATAATTATTCCACTTTCATTTATTGCTTCACTAGATAATTCAAGTACATTGCTAGAATCATAAGATACAGACTCCCAAGTAAGGCCGTCGTCATGAGAAATTTTAATATGGTTTGCATCTCCAATCATAACTTCAAGGTTGTTGTTACTTTCAATAGCATTATAGTTATTATTTTGATTTGCTGAATTTGAACCACGACCTACTATATCATAAATATTATTCATATCAACCTCAACATTTGTTATTGTGTCAGATTCTGGAAATAAAATTCCTATTTCTGAAAAAACAGAAGAAGGAGCCGAACGGTCTATATATGTTAGAGTTGGATACATTCCAGGTCCGCAATTTATTCTATTAAATGGGCCCACCTCTTTTTTTTCTTGAGAACCCAATTTAATTGGGGTCCAATTTACTCCATCCTGAGATTGAAAAATAACATATAGTTTTGGGTTATTTTTTCTTGTTCCTATAAGTAGAAATCTATCATGAGTCGGATCAAAATTCACATCAGTATAGTTATAATCACTGTTAAGGTTGGCTCTTACTGTTTGAGAAATGAAAGGACCTCCAGAATATACAAGATTGTTATTTGTAAGAATTACCGTTATAGCTTTACCATTAATATAACCATATACAATTCTTAATACTGGATTATTTTCGGTCAAGTTTCCTAAACTTAATACTCTATATTCTGCAGAGCCTGATGTTTTTTTTAATCGTGTTGTAGCATTTCCATCTTCATCTATAGTTATTGCTCCTTCAAATTGATCTGAGGTTATGAATGTTGTAATGCTAATATGGGACATGCTTTTAATAGTGCCCATATAGTTCCACCTAGAACCACTATCTGAATACGATATCATTTCGAGAGGATTTTCTAGAGGATTTACAGGGCCAGCCATATAAAATCCTGCTCCAGAAGAAGCTATTGAACTAGCTACTAACCCATTACTTTTTATCATATGATTATTATTCGAAGTTGTAGGCATGGAATTTATTGAATTAGGAATATTTAAATTATTCCCAGATCCAGAATTACAACTAATTAGAGTAATTAAACAAAGAATTGATAATAAACTTATTAGTTTATTCTTTATGCTGATTAATTTCATTGAAACTCTTCCATTATCAAAAAACTTTAATTTATACAATATATTAATAAATAGGATTTGACTTAAATACGATATAAAATGATTTAACCTAGCCCTGTATTATATAAATTATAGCATAGTTTTTGTTGCGTTGCATGAATTTTTTACCTTATGTATGGTGCTTTAAAAATTTGAAATAAAACTAATCGAGAAGTTAATTGATAAATTTATATAGTTAAATGCGAATTTAATAGTAGAATAATGCAATTGTCCTAACAATTAAACTTATAAAATTAATCCTTAAGGATAAATATTATGCATGAAAAAAGATATTTATTTGATCCCAAATACATTGCCTTCGAAAAAAATGTTTTGCTTCGCTTCCAAGTTTTAAATGGTTTGTTTTTAGCTCTTCCTTTTCGCGATGTAGATCAAGCTGGAGCTCGATTGTCAATATTTTCTAAGCGTTGTGAAGATGGACTTAATGAAGGGTTAACTCCAACTGAGATTGTTAATAATTATCTTGCTCGAGTCAATATTCCAGAAGAAAGACGTTTAGAGTTACTTTTTAAATTTCTCCAATTTATTGAGCGCCAAGTCGTCTTATTTGATGTTTTAGAAGATGTTGCATTTAATCAGGTAAATGATGTATCTGGAGTTGGTAGTGTTGAATATTTATTTAATCATATTTACAGTGAAGAATCGACCAAATTAGAATTATTAGACGAATTATTACATTCATATAAAGTAAGGGTAGTCTTAACAGCCCATCCAACACAATTTTATCCTGTTAGTATTTTAGGTATTGCTGTTGATATGAATAGTGCAATTCAAAATACTAATTTAAGTGAAATACGGAATTTATTTTTACAAATGGGTTTAACCAGATTTAATAATAAAGTTAAACCAACTCCAATTGATGAAGCTAATAGTTTGATTTGGTATTTAGAAAAAGTGTTTTATCCTAATTTATTTCAGATTCAAAAAAAATTATCTAGTGAGACGGTCAATTTAGAAATTGGTTTTTGGCCAGGAGGGGATCGAGATGGAAATCCATTTGTGACGGCTGATGTGAGTTTAAAGGTTGCAAAATTACTGCGTGAATCAATTTATCGAATGTATAAAAGTGATATTAAAAAATTAAAGCATCGGTTAACTTTTGATGGAGTTAATGAAACATTGCTTGGAATTGTGGAGCGTGTAAATGGCGAAAAATACACGAATGTAAATGATTTAATTGATGATCTAAAGAGTATTCGTCAAATATTAGAAGAAAGATACCATAGTTTATTTATTCAGATGATTGATGATGTTATTCTAAAAATTAAAATCTTTGGCTTTAATTTTGTTAAATTAGATATTCGTCAAAATAGTGCAATTCATAAAAAAGCACTTACTAGTTTATTTAAACATAATAATATTTATGCAGATTATTTATCTTTAAGTCATGATGCTAAGAAAAAATGCTTAAAGGATAATTGGGATAATAAGGGTTTATTATCTAATTTGCCAGATGATGAATGGGTTATAGAAGTTTTGAATACTGTGAGAGCTATTTATCAAATTTGTAAAGAAAATGGTAAAGCAGCAATCGATCGTTATATTATCAGTAATAGCGCTTCAAGTATTGATGTGTTTGAGGTTATGTTTTTTATTAATCTTATCAACCAAGAACTCAAATTAAAATTTAATGTGCCAGACAAAGATTTAATTAATATTGAAATTGTGCCATTATTTGAAATGATTGATGATTTAAAAAATGCTGCTAATGTAATGGAAGAGCTGTACCAAGACCCCTTATATAGTGCTCATTTGAAATTACTTGAAAATCGCCAAACTATTATGGTTGGTTTTTCTGATGGTACTAAAGATGGGGGGTATTTAATGGCTAATTGGTCGATCTATTTAGCTAAAAAAGCCTTAACAAGTCTTGCTAAAAGATATGATATTAAAGTGGTATTTTTTGATGGGAGAGGTGGTCCTCCTGCAAGAGGTGGGGGTAATACTGCTGAGTTTTATCATGCGCAAGGAAGCAAAGTTGCATCAGATGAAATTCATTTAACAATTCAAGGTCAAACTGTTTCATCTAATTTTGGAACTAAAGATACTGCAGTATATAACTTTGAGCAGTTAGTAACATCTGGGTTAACGGGGAAATTATTTCCTTCAAAAATTGAAGAAATTACTGATGAAGAAGAGGCTTTAATTACTGAATTAGCTCAAGCATGTTATGAGTCATATTTAGATTTAAGGCATGATGAATTATTTATTCCATATCTGGAGGAAATTACGCCATTAAAATATTTATCGGAAGTAAATGTAGGGTCACGCCCAGCAAAAAGAACTAGTGATAGTAAGCTTAAATTAGAAGATTTAAGGGCAATTCCATTTGTTGGGGCATGGATGCAAATGAAGCAAAATATTTTAGGCTATTATGGTTTGGGTGAAGGTTTGACTAAGCTTATTGCTAAAGATTTAAGTTATGCAGCTAAATTTAAAACTTTATATGTGGAATCACTATTTTTTAGAACTTTAATTGATAATTCAATGCAAAGTTTATCAAAGACTAATTTTGAAATAACTAAATATTTAGCAGATGACCCTAAATTTAGTCGATTTTGGTTACGCTTAAAAAATGAATCTGAGTTAACTAAAAGCATGATTTTACAAATTTCTGGTTCTGAGCAGTTATTAGAATCTTCTCCGGTAAAGCGTGAGTCAATAGAATTTCGTAACCAAATTTTATTGCCACTTCTAATAATTCAGCAATACGCATTAAGAGCAATACGTGATGAAAGTGTTGAAAATAAAGAGGCAATGATTAAATTAATTAAAAAATCATTAGCAGCAAATGTCAATGCTACACGTAATGCTGTATAAATAAAAGGCAATAGTTGAAATGAAAAAGCTAAGAATAGAAACGGATAGTATGGGTTCAATAAAAGTGCCTAATGATAAATATTGGGGAGCACAAACTGAGCGTTCAATATTACATTTTTCAATTGGTAGTGACTTAATTCCAATTGAAATGATTCATGCAATGGGGATCTTAAAAAAAGCATCAGCTCTAGCTAATTTAGAATTGAAAGTTTTAGATAAATCAGTTGCTAATTTAATTATTAAGGCATGTGATGAAGTAATTGACGGTAAATTAGATTCTCATTTTCCGCTTCATGTGTGGATGACTGGGAGTGGAACCCAATCGAATATGAATGTTAATGAAGTAATTTCAAATCGTGCAATAGAGATATCTGGTGGAAAGATGGGGAGTAAGACCCCAGTTCACCCTAATGATCATGTTAATTGCTCACAATCATCAAATGATACATTTCCAACTGGTATGTGTATTACTACGGCTATTTTGTTTACCGAGAAATTATTGCCTGCAGTTAAATATATGCATGCTGAATTAATTAAAAAAGCTAAAGTTTGGCAAGATATTATTAAGATTGGACGCACGCATATGCAAGATGCTGTCCCTTTAACATTGGGGCAAGAATTTTCTGGGTATGCGGTTATGCTTGCAGAAAATATTAAACGTTTAGAACAAAGTTTAACTGATGTATATAAATTAGCTATTGGGGGAACTGCAGTTGGTACTGGTATTAATACCCATAAAGATTTTGCTAAACTAGTAGCTAAAAAAATTAGTGAATTAACTAAGCTACCTTTTATTTCAGCGCCAAATAAATTTGCAGTTCAAGGTGCTCATGATGCTTTAGTTGCTGCAAGTGGAGCATTAAAGATTTTAGCAGTGTCACTTTATAAAATTGCCAATGATATTCGCCTTTTAAGTTGTGGGCCTAGAGCGGGATTTTATGAATTAATTATTCCGGCAAATGAACCTGGTTCATCGATTATGCCAGGAAAAGTTAATCCCACTCAATGTGAAGCAATGACTATGGCGGCTATTCAAGTGATGGGGTATGATGTGACAGTTGGCCTTGCTGGTGCTGGAGGATTCCTTGAAATGAATGTATATAAGCCAGTTATGATTTTTAATATTGTAAATTCAATAAAAATTTTATCTGACAGTTGCATTAATTTTACTAAATATTTACTTAAAGATACAAAACCTAATTTGAAAAAAATTAAGCATGATGTAGAAGATTCTTTAATGTTAGTAACACCGCTTAGTACTGTAATTGGTTATGATAAAGCATCCCAATTGGCTCACTATGCATATGAAAATGATTGTAGTTTAAAAGAAGCTAATCAACAATTGAAATTTGTTTCAAATAAAGATTTTGATAAAATCGTTGATCCCAAAAAAATGATTTAAATCTAAAATAAGTTACTACCGGTAAAATGTAAAGGTAGAGTGTCGGCTACACTTTTAAATATTACAATCTTACCTGATCTGCTTCCTAAGATTACTTTTATAGGTTGTTTAATTCGATCTTCATGTTCAAGTAAACTTTGGCGACAGATACCACATGGGGATAAAGTACTTTGGTTAACCCCATTAGATCTATAAGTGACTGCAATTGCTTTAATGGTCTGTTTTGGATGCGATGAAGAAATTGCTGATAAAGCAACTCTTTCTGCACAAATTGTGGCTGAATAGCTTGCATTTTCTTGATTTGCACCAAGCACAATTTCATTATTGTTTAATCTAATTGCAGCACCTACATGAAATTGTGAATAGGGTGCATAAGATAAACTAGTTGCATCAGTAGCTTTTTTAAATAACTCCTGATCATCAAGCGATAATTCATTAATTGACTCAAATTCTTCAATATCAATAATAATTTTTTTATTCATGTTAATCCTTTTATTTCTTATGTTGAAATTGAAATATTATTAACTAGCATTGAGCCACATTGAATGCTCCCTTGTATATAATCATTACCAATGTATTGAATATTTTTAAAAATTTCTTTTAAATTTCCAGCAATTGTTAAATTATCAACAAAACTTTGAATTTCACCATTTTCTACGATTAAGCCACTAGCACCAACTGAATAATCTCCAGTTACCATATTTAGACCATGGCCTATAGTGTCAATTATAATTAGACCAGAATGAATTAATTTGGCCATCTCAGTGATTCCACCGGCATAGTTGGATTTTACTAAGATGTTATGATTCCCACCTGAATTACCAGTTGTTGTCATGTTAAGTTTTCTTGCACTGTAACTAGATAATACATAACTAGTTACAAATCCTTCTTTGACAATGCTTCTAGGTTTTACCATAACGCCTTCATTATCGAAATAGCAGCTAGATAAACCACGAATAATAAATGGATCTTCATAAATATTTAACCAGCTTGGAAATATCTTGGTGTTTAGGCTATTATTGAGAAAGCTTAATTTGCGATAAAGAGTATTACCACTAATGGCATGTAAAAAATTTCCAATTAAAGATTTAGCTACTACGTTTTCAAAAATAACCGAATACGTGCCAGTTTTAATATGGCCTCTATTTAGGCGTCGTGCAACTCTTTTTGAAGCCTTTTCTGCTAGAGTGTGATCAGACAATAAGTCTTCAAAATGTCTAGCTGAGGAATACCAGTAGTCAGTTTGCATACCATCTGGTGTTTCACCAATCAAGCTAATACTATTACCGTATCTGGTAGTTTGATATCCGGCATTAAAGCCATTGGTAGTGGCAATGTTAAAATTTGATTTATTAAGACTTATTGATGAACCGTCAGATTTTTTTACTTTTTTATCAAAATTAATGGCTAGATTTTCTATATCTTGAGCTTTTTGTATCAAATATTCATTATCTAAATCAATTGGATTATATAATTCAAGATTTTCATGGAAATTTTGACAAAGAAATTTAGTCTCAGCAATTCCATTTGCATTGTCTTCTTGAGTAAATTTAGCAATATCAATTGCGTTTTGAATTAATCCATCAATATCTGGATGTTCAATCTGACTTGTGACTACATGGCCACTTTTTTGTCCTACATATACTACTAATTCTAAGCTACTATTATAGCTATTTTCAAAATTTTCAATATCATTATTTAAAACATCTACATTAGTATGGATATTTTCACTAATTACAACATATGAGCTAGAAACGCCAAGAGATAATGAACGTTCCAGGACATTTGTTGAAATCTGTTTTAAGAGTGATTTATCATAAGTTAGTTCAAAATTAGCCATTTATACTCCAAAAAAATAACTCATAATTCTATACTGTTATTTTATTGCAAAATATAGTAACATAATGCCTTAGTAAATAATAATATGGTATCATAGTGACTAAGGTAGTAAGTGATTATACAACTAATTTGGATAACAAATTAGAAATTAGTAAGACTAAACTTAAAGAGCAAATGCATGATTTGCAGGATTTAGGTATTGAGTTAACTAAATTGAGTGAACAAAAGTTGGCTAAATTTGAATTGCCTCAAGGTTTACTTGATGCGATAAATTTAGCTAAAAAAATTAAATCTAATGGTGCATTAAGACGCCAATACCAATATATTGGAAAATTAATGCGAAGTCTTGATAGCGAATATATAAGAGATATGCTGGCTTATGTAAATCAAGATTCGGTGAAATCTACTAAACAATTACACTTATGTGAAAAATGGCGAGATGATTTAATAAACGATAGTAATGTTTTAACAAAGTTTATTTCACAGTATCCAAATTGTGATTATTCGGATCTTAAAAGATTGATTATCAATTCAAGAAGTGAAGTTGCAGCAAAAAGATTAAAAAGTACACGAGAACTATTTAAGTTTATTCGCGATATTGTCGAAAGGGAAATTTGATGGACTCTATTCAGCCATTAATAATAGCTGGGGTAATATTATTGATTGTAATAACAATTGGGTATTATTGGTATCAGGAATACAAATTTAAACGAATGGTAGAAAAAAGCTTTAATCAAAAAACAGAAGATGTTATTAAGGGTAATAAAGCTGTTGTGATGGAAGGTTCTCATTTAGATGAAAAAGATTCGCATCCGCCTATTATGTCTAAGGATATAGCATTTGATCTTGAGAACCAAGAGCATTTAGATGAACTTAATGATCATAAAGATAATGAAACAAATCTTGAAGCGGAATTGCCTTTTAATGAAATGGTTAAGGTAGATGAAGTAATTGATAGTCAAGCATTAGAAATTGAGACTCCAGAAATTGAAATCCCAGAAGATAGTGCAGAAGCATTTTTTGTAAAAGTTGATGCAGTTGAATTTCCATTTGCTAAAAGTATTGATACTGACTGTGATTTAGTTGTAGATATTGTATTTGAAGAAATTAAGAAGATTAAAGTTTTACCTGAAATAACCCAATTTACAAATAAGCCATTTGTATTTTACGTATTAGATAAAGATAATCATTGGCAGGATTTTGAACGCGGGCATAAATATGCAGTTAAAGCTTTAAAGCTAATATTACCATTAGTTGATAAAGATGGTGTAATTAGCCAAGCTCAAGTTGCAAATATTTATAATGAATTACATAAATTTGTAATTCAAAATGATGCACATATTCGCCATTCCGATTATGAAACAAGTATTAACAATATTCAAAATCAAATGAGATATTTTAATGAACTTGAATTAGATTTGGAGTTATATCTAATTCTTAAAGAAAAAACTTCTTATGCTAACATAGCTAGGTTTTTTAATGGTTTAGGTTTAGTTGAGACAAATGGAAAATTTATTTGTAACGAAAATGGGGCTACTCTTTTTTCTATAAGTGATGGAAATGAGCAAAATTTACAACATGGTTTTGAATTTCAGCTACTTAGTTTGTCCTCAAGTCTTCATTTCCAACCTGACCCTAAATCAGCTATTGAACGAATTTTAGATTATTCTGAACGCTTCATGCGACAATTTGAATCTAGGTTATTAACAGCAAATAAACAAATTTTTGAACAAAAAGATTATGATTCACTTAGTCGTTATGTTTCAACTTATGTGCAAGAAGCGGAAAAGCATGGGATTAAATTAGGTAGTAAGCTAATATTTCGAATTTTAGGTTAAAAATACGAATAAGCATTAAAATGGATAGATGGTTTGATGTTTAAAACAATTAATGCTGTGCTATGGGATTTAGATGGCACCTTAATTAATAGTGAGCCATTACAAGATTTAGCAGTCGTTTATGCTACGAATCAGATTGGAAAATCGGTTACATTAGATGATATTCCTAAAGGTGGTGGATTAGATAATCTTACTATTTTTAGGATGCTTTTTGCCCCTCATAAAGAGGAAATTGACGAAGATTTATTTAATTATTGGCAAAATTTAACTCTTGATTATATTAAGCATAACTTTGCAAAATTAGTTCCAATTCATCAATCAATTGAATTAGTTCATGAATTTAAACAAATGGGTTTAATTCAATCTATTGTTTCTAACTCTTCTTCACAATTTATAATTCAATGCGCTGAAACTTTGGGAATTAATCATTGTATGAGTCATATGATTGGTCGCGATCAGGTCTTATATGGTAAACCAGATCCAGACTTATATTTAGAGGGTTTATGGTTAAATGATATTGAGGCTGCTAATTGCTTAGTATTTGAAGATAGTACCCCAGGGATAATCGCTGCGGCAAATGCAAAAATTAATAATATTATAGGTATTGGTCAACATGAATCAATAAAACATTTAATTAAGCATAGTTGTTCTTTAAATCAAGAGTCTTGGTTAAAAGATATAAAGGACAAATTTTTTAGTTAATTGTGCTATTTATTTTATCTAATGAATAATATGTTATTTAAATAAAACAATATTAATAAATATCTCGAGATGTGTTACGATCTTGAAAATTTAAGAAAAGTTCAATAAAGTTGATTCAAAATTATGCTTGTTGCCGATGTATTTAAAGGGAGATTTTTAAAATATAAAAATTATATTTTTATTTAAGAAAAAATTTGCTAAAATACGCCTCTCATTAAGCGAACGTAAAATATATGATGGAGTAAATTTGCATTTTATAGAGAGCAATACAAGATGTCCATTTTAGAAATTAAGAATATTAGTAAGAAATTCAATAATGATTTAGTAGTTGATAATATTAGTCTAACTATTGAGCAGGGAGAATTTTTTACATTACTTGGTCCTTCTGGTTGTGGAAAAACCACTTTATTAAGAATGATCGCTGGATTTGCCACACCTGATTCTGGATCAATTATTTTGGAAGGTAATGATATAACTGACTTACCTCCAGAGAATAGGCATCTACACACCATTTTCCAAAGTTATGCATTATTTCCACATTTAACAGTCTTTGATAATGTTGCCTTTCCTTTAAAAATGGCGAAATGGGCTAAAGAAAAGATTCAAGATCAGGTTGCTGAGCTTTTAGAAGATGTTCAATTAGCAGGTTTTGCTAATCGTTACCCACATGAATTATCTGGGGGACAAAAACAGCGTGTAGCAATTGCTAGATCATTAGTTGATCGGCCTAAATTACTGTTGTTAGATGAGCCTTTGTCTGCTCTAGATGCCAGATTGCG
This sequence comes from uncultured Neisseriaceae bacterium, assembly GCA_937952895.1. Lineage (GTDB taxonomy): Bacteria > Pseudomonadota > Gammaproteobacteria > Burkholderiales > UBA11063 > Aquella. The sequence goes on along the minus strand of CALFYC010000041.1, from coordinate 1,202 downwards.
TGAACATATGCATGTTGAATTGGTAAAACTCCAGGAAGAAACGGGAGTTACTTTTATTTACGTTACTCATGATCAAAATGAAGCTTTAGCACTATCTAGTAGGATTGCTGTGTTAAATTTAGGTAAAGTTGAGCAATTAGACAATCCTCAAGAAGTATATTCAAAACCAAAAACTTATTTTGTGGCAGATTTTTTAGGCAAATGTAATATTTTAAAAGCTGAAGTTCTTGCGATAAATGGGAATAATTTAAGTTTGCGTGTTGCTGATGTTTTAGAATTTGATTTAGAGCATTTTAATACTGAAAATATTCAAGTTGGTCAAATTGGTTGGTATGCAATTCGCCCTGAAAAAATTAAAGCCAAACGTAATGAACCTGATGATGAAGAATTATTTGTTACTGATGCAACAGTTCAAGGTTACTATTATTATGGTGATGGTACATTATATGAATTACATCTCACAAATGGGACTAAAATTCAAATCATGCTATCAAATACTAAAGCCTCTAAAGTTGGTTTTTATGAATACGGACAAGATGTATTATTAGCCTTTAATCCCCAAGCTGGTAATTTTTTATTATCATAGTTAATAGGTATTAAGATGTTGCAAAGAGAAAAGAAAGTTTCAGAAAAGCTAGTTTTATCTATACCGCCTACATTGTATTTAATATTACTGTTTTTAATTCCAATCTTGATTATGATTGTAATTTCATTTCGAGAACCTGGTGCCTATGGTGGAGTTAAACCTATTTTTGAATCAATTAATGGCATAAATCAAACAAACCTTACGCTTAATAACTATAAATTCGCTTTTACTAGTGGTTTTATTTGGTTACTTTTTATTCGATCTTTAATGTTTTCGATAACCACTACATTTTTTTGTTTAGTTATTGCATACCCTTTAGCTATGTTGATTGCGAAAAGTAATAAGAAGATTCGTGATTTATTATTATTGTTAGTTATTATCCCATTTTGGAGTAATTTTCTAATTCGTGTATACGCTTGGATGATCATATTGGGTCCTGAAAGTGCGGTAAGTAAAATTATTAATGATGGGTTAATTTTAATTGGAATGAAGCCCATCAATTTGCTTTATTCTTCAGTATCCGTTGTGATTTGTTTGATTTATATTAATCTACCATTTATGGTATTGCCACTATATGCTAATTTAGAAAAGCATGATGAGATCGGAAGAGCGTCGT
>CALFYC010000040.1 GCA_937952895.1 uncultured Neisseriaceae bacterium | reverse complement strand
AGAATTATACAATATTTTATTTTTAAAATATAAAATTGAATTTTTTATTCTTAATTTAATTATACTAATCTTATGGCTAGGCACATTTTTAATTCCAGTATACTTTACTCCAGCTATTATGCTAACTTCATATATGTCAGTCCTAACTATATGTGGTACATTTTCTAGATTTTTATTTACTAAAAAACGCATATATATTATCAAGTTATTATTTTTATTTTTAAATTTAATATATTTTTATCTTTGTTTTAGTAAAGTTTTTAATCAAACTCAGAATTGTCTTTTAATTCTTTCAACTACTATTACAGGTTTAGCTGGTTATTGCTATCTTCGTTTTTCTGGTAAATTCGCGGATAGGTATAATATTTCTTCTACACAGATATTAGCTATTCGTTTTTGGCTAATTTGGGTATTAAGTTTAATATATGTTATATATGATCATGAATTATCACAATTCCATCTAAAATATATTCCAGGAACATTATTAACTTCAACATTTTCTTTAATTTTACCTATTTATTTTTCCCAAAAATCCGTCGAAAAAATTGGTGCGGATAAAAGTAGTATTTTTATGGGTTTAACTCCAGTTGCTGTTATTATTTTACAATATTTTTTGATAAATCAAACATCTCAAAAAGATTTTATATCGGCAATTATTTTATCTTTAATTATAACAGGTTTTTCTGGTTATAATTTTATATGGTCTAAAATCAAAACAAAAATTTTATAATTTAAAGTTTTTGCATTAACCTATAAAGTTAATTTGGACAAAGTTATTAATAATATCTATCCCATATTCAGTTAAGATAGATTCAGGATGAAATTGAACTCCAAAAGTCGGATATATTTTATGTTTAATTGCCATAATTTCATTTTCAATACTAGAGGCAATCACTTCCAATTCTGAATTATCGTTAATAGCATCAATAATTAAAGAATGGTAACGTCCACAACTAATTGGGCTTTTAAGTTTATTAAAAATATAATTATTATTATGATAAATAAAACTGGCTTTTCCATGCATTGGGTGTTTGGCTTTTATTATATTTGAACCAAATGCATAGCCAATTGCTTGATGCCCAAGACAGATGCCTAAAACCGGTAACTTGGTATAAAAATATTTGATTAAATCAATTGAAATCCCTGCGCTTTTAGGTTCTCCAGGCCCAGGTGAAATAATGATATGGCTTGGCTTTAAATTTTCAATTTGATTTATAGTTATTTTATCGTTGCGAATAACTTGGGTTTCATGTCCAGTACTTTCTACGTATCTTGCAATGTTATATACAAAGGAATCATAATTATCAATAATTAATATCATTGATTGCCTCGCTTAATTTTTCACCTTTAGCCAAAGTTTCTTGATATTCAGCTAATGGGTCAGAATCTAAGGTGATTGCGCCACCTACATTAAAATTTAGAGTGTTTTGTTGAATAACAATTGTACGAATAGCAATTGATAAATCTACGTTTCCATTAAAACTAAAGTAACCAATACTGCCACAATAAATTTCACGGTTACATGGTTCTAATTCTTCGATAATTTCCATAGCTCTAACTTTAGGTGCTCCTGTAATTGAAGCTCCCGGAAAACAACTTGGAATTATGTCAAAAATAGTATATGAATCTTTTAATTTTCCAATAATAACCGACACTAAATGGTGTAAATTAGTAAATGATTCAACTCCGCAAAGTTTTGTTACGTGGATACTCTTTGGTTCACAAATTTTAGATAAATCACTTCGTAGCATATCAACTACCATAATGTTTTCTGCACGATCCTTTTCACTATTAGCAAGAATATAGGCAGCACTATCCAAATCAGCGCTTTGCCCATCATGTTGTTTTTTAATAGTGCCTTTAATTGGGCGAGTTTCTAGATATTGATCTTTAATTGCAATAAAACGTTCTGGTGAGGAGGATAAAATATGAAAATCCCCTAAATTTAGGTATGCAGAAAAAGGTGCTGAATTAATTTTTTGTAACTTCTTATAAAGGCTAAATATAGGATATTTATCAGGTAATGCTGCACTAAAACGTTGTGATAAATTAGCTTCAAAAATATCACCATTAAGGATATGATTGATTACCTGATTAACTGCTTTAATATATCCTTCTTGAGTAAAATCTGAAATTAATTGAATTTTAGGTAAATAATTATCAGTATTTACTGTTAAATTTTGTTTAAGTGAGGCATTATATAAATCGTATAATTGTGTAAGAAGTAAATCGCAGTTTATTTCATAACCAGGAATTTTAGTCACGATTATATGGCAAGTCTTACTCATATTATCAAAAGCAAATATTTGATTATATAATCCCATCATATAAGTTGGAATCTCACTAATTTGATGAGATTCATTATTCGGGATTTGTTCAAACTCTTTACTAAGATCATAGCTTAAATATCCAGCTAATCCCCCAATAAATGGAGGTAGTTCGGGAAAGTCTAGCTTAATTTGACTAAATAGCTGAGACCATTCAAGAATTTGTTGTTTAAAGTCGATTTTATCTATTGAACTAAACGTAATTAATGGGTTAATCCCAATAAAACTATAACGCCCATATTCAACATTTTCCATATTACTATCTAAAAAGATAGTTCCAGATTGATCTTTAACTAAATCAATTACCAAGTTAGGTGAAATATAGGGTAGTAATTTATATACTAGCATAACTCTTGGTTTATTGTGGAAGCAGTTTAATTTTTATTTCGACTTTTTTCCATTGCTCAATCTCCTCATTCAGTGAATGTAGAGTGAGTGGATTTTGGAGTAACCACTTATGATCAATCAACAAGCTAAAATTTAATTTAGCTATATCGGTGATTAAAATTTGAGCATTCCCCGTAAACTGTTGGCGATTACGATTAAAAATTACGGATAAACGAAAGGCAATTATCATAAAGATAACCCGATGTTTAAAGCGATGTTTTTCTTTTAAATTCTCAATGATTTTGCTTAAATTGCCACGGTGAGATTTAACTAATTCAGCTAAAATACTTTGCTCTGGTTTAGAAAATCCAGCTAAATCTGAATTTGCAAGAATATAAGCTCCATGACGATGATAATCATTATGTGAAATTGATAAACCAATTTCATATAAACTAGTTGCCCATTGCATTAATTTTAAATTATTATCATCATTGTTTGTTTTATCAACTAGGTCTTGATAAAGTTTAATCGCAGTTGTTGATACACGTTCCGCTTGATCGTTATCAATTAAATAACGAGATTTTATTTCATTGACAGTATTGATCCGTAAATCTTGCGGTGATTTACGTCCAACCATATCATACATTACACCCTCACGTAGAGCACCATCAGCAATTGTAATATTATCAATGTGTAATTCTTCCATAATTGCAATCATAATAGATAATCCGCCAGGAATTACTGGGCGACGATCATCTTTTATACCATTGATGGCAATATTTTTAATCTGTTTATATTTAAGAAGAGATTTTTTAAGCTTCTGTAAGCCTTCCAAAGTAATGTTTTCAGAATATCCATTGGCAACACATACTTCATAAAGTGTTTTAGCGGTTCCTGAGGTGCCAATTACTGATTTCCAATCATGTTTAGCAAATAAATGTTCCATTGCTTGAATTTTGCCCCGTGCAGCAAAGATTGCATTATCAAAATTAGTTTCAGTAAGTTCCCCGCCATCAAAGTATCGATTACTAAATGAGACACAACCCATAGTAACACTTTCCATGGTTGATGGATCATACCCTGTACCCATGACAAATTCAGTTGAACCACCACCAATATCAATAATTAAGCGTTTTTGTTCACTATAAGCAATTGAGTGAGCCGCACCAATATAAATCAAGCGTGCTTCTTCATTACCAGAAATTACTTCAATATTAAATCCCAAAGTTTTATTGGCAATTATGATGAATTCTTCAGCATTTTTAGCAACTCTTAAAGTGCTTGTGCCAACAACTCTAACTTGCTCGCGCTTAAAATTGGTTAATCTCTCAGCAAAGCGTGATAATACTTCTAATGCAGATAATTGGGATTCTTTGGATAACATATTGTCACTGTTAAGGCCACCTGCTAATCTAACCGTTTCTTTAATTTGATCAATTGATTTAATTGAGCCATCTTTTCCCATCTGCGCAATTAATAGTCTAAAACTATTGGAACCAAGATCAATTGTGGCTAATAAATCTTTATTACTGTTCATTCTATTTGGTCCTATTTAATAATTTCGATAGTTCCATCAGGTTTAGCTAAAACTAATTCATTGGCGCCACGAATGGCAAATAAGCCGTTTGTGACAACACCTGGAATATTGTTAATTTTTTGTTCTAACTCAATTGGTTTTTCAATATTTAAGTTATAGATATCTAAAATCCAGTTACCATAATCAGTAACTACATTTTCTCGCCAATCTGGATGTCCTCCAAGTTTCAGCATTTCGCGTGCCACATAACTTCTGGCCATTGGAATTACTTCGATTGGTAGCGGAAATTTACCTAATTTCATAACATATTTTGAAATATCTGCAATGCAAATAAATTGTTTGGCAATTGCTGTGATAATTTTCTCACCAGTAAGTGCCGCACCTCCACCTTTAATCATTTGCAAATGATGATTAATTTCATCAGCCCCATCAACATAAATATCAATTTCACCAGTGCTGTTTAAATCAAGAATGGGAATTCCATATTGTTTTAATAAATTGGTTGAATCTTTTGAACTTGAAACTGCTCCACGGATTAAATGTTTTTTACTGGCAAGGCTATCAATAAAATATTTAACAGTAGATCCAGTTCCTACACCGACAATCATATCATTTTTTATATATTTGATTGCATATTCACCAGCTAATTTTTTCATCTGAATTTGATCTAGCATATTTTGAATCTTTCTTGAATGGATTTTAAAATCCCAGCTTTATCTAAACCACATAAGGACAGTAGAATTTTAGTATCACCGTGTGGAATAAAATCATCTTGAAGCCCAAGATTTAGAACTGGAATTTGAATGTTTAAGTGCTGAATAGCTTCATTACATGCAGAACCAGCACCACCATAGATAGAATTTTCTTCGATGGTAACAATATAACTATGAGTAGCACATATTTGCTTAATTAATTCATTATCAAGTGGTTTAACAAATTTCATGTTACATACTGTTGCATTAATCTCATTTGCGGCTTCTATAGCTGCAGTTAAAGGAGATCCAAAAGCTAAAATTGCGATTTTAAGACCAGATCTTACAATTTCACCTCTACCTAAAGGCAATATCTCCCATTTTTTATTAATGGAAATTCCAGGGCCAGTTCCACGTGGATAACGAACAAGGGTTGGAGAATCGGTTTTAAATGCAGTCCAAAGCATCTGATAACATTCATTTTCATTAGTTGGTGTCATGATTACTAAATTGGGAATACAGCGAGAAAACGATAAATCAAAGCTACCTGCATGAGTTGGACCATCAGCGCCAACTAAACCTGCTCTATCAATTGCAAACATAACTGGAAGATTTTGTATTGCAACATCATGAATTAATTGATCATAGGCTCTTTGTAAGAAGGTCGAATAAATTGCAACAATCGGTTTAATATTTTGCGTGGCAAGTCCTGCAGCAAAAGTAACGGAGTGCTGTTCAGCAATCCCTACATCGAAAAATTTTTCAGGATATTCGCTTGCGAATTCGACCATTCCAGAACCTTCACGCATAGCCGGAGTAATTGCCACAAAATCATTTTCTACTTTGGCAATATCGCATAACCACTGACCAAATACTTGAGTATAAGTTAGTGCAGATGGTTTACTTATTCCTTCATCTAAATTGAATTTATTAACCCCGTGATATTCAATTGGATTGTTTTCAGCTAATTTATAGCCACGGCCTTTTTTTGTTACAATATGTAAAAATTGAGGGCCAGTTAAATCTTTAATGTGGGATAACGTATCAACTAGAGCATCCAAATCATGTCCATCAATAGGACCAATATAGTTAAACCCAAATTCTTCAAACAGAGTGCTTGGCATTACCATGCCTTTCATATGCTCTTCAACTTTATGCGCAATTTTTTGTACTGACGGAATTAAACTTAGAGCTTTATTCGCAGTTTGTTTGACTGAATTATAAAAGTGGCTAGCTAAAATTGAAGATAAATAGCGACTAATAGCTCCAACATTCTCAGAAATTGACATTTCATTATCATTAAGAATAACTAATATATCTGAATCAAGCCATCCCGCATTATTTAATCCTTCAAAAGCAAGACCAGCAGTCATGGCGCCATCTCCAATAATTGCTACGGTTTTACGATTATTTTTTTTGATTTGATTAGCAACAGCCATGCCTAATGCCGCTGAAATTGAGGTGGATGAATGGCCCACCCCAAAAGTATCATATTCACTCTCATCACGTTTGGGAAATCCAGCTAATCCATTGAATTTACGCATGGTATCCATTTGATCTTTTCTACCAGTTAAGATTTTATGTGGATATGATTGATGTCCAACATCCCAAATAAGTAAGTCATCTGGAGTATTATATACATAATGAAGCGCAATAGTAAGTTCAATACTACCTAGATTAGATGCTAAATGTCCTCCAGTTTCACTTACGCTATTTAAAATGAAATCATGTAATTCTTTAGATAATGGATATAATTGATCTCGCCTAAGTTTTTTTAAATCACTTGGAACATTAATTTGATCTAATAATCTATATTGTGGCATTTAAATTTTACCTTTTATTTTCAATTTTTGCGTATAAAAATAGTCTCAGTTAATGATAATAAGGATTGGTATTTAGGAACATTTAGTTTATTGGTGATTTCATTATATACACTTTGAGACAAAGCTTGCGCTTTTTCAATTCCTAAAATACTTACATAGGTTGCTTTATTTGCATCTAAATCTTTATTTGCAGTTTTTCCAAGTGTTTTTGTATCTGATGTGGCATCTAAGATATCATCTTTAATTTGGAATAATAACCCAATTTGGTCAGCGAGTTGATTTAATGTTTGAAATTCTTCTTCATTGACGTTTGCACCACATAAATAACCTGCCAAAATAGATGCTTTAATTAGAGCTCCAGTTTTTAATGAGTGCATTTCTTTTAAATGTTCATGGCTCAGTTTAATTCCTGTGCTACTACAGTCAATTGCTTGTCCTCCAACCATCCCATTAATACCTGACATATTAGCTATCAAACTAATAATTCTAATTTTTGTTTTATCATTGATGGTTAAGTTAGATTGACTTAAGGTGCTAAATGCTAGTGCTTGTAGGGCATCTCCTGCAAGTATCGCAAGTGCTTCATTAAATTTTTTATGACAAGTGGGAATCCCTCTTCTTAAATCATCATTATCCATTGCGGGTAAATCATCATGAATTAGAGAGTAGCAATGAATTAGTTCAATTGCAGAACCTACTAAAAGTAGATTTTTTTCTTGTGCTTCACTTATTTCACCACTAGCAAAACATAATAATGGACGAATTCTCTTGCCATTATTTAAGGTTGAATACTTAATGGCATTAATCAATTCGATAGCAGATGTTTCTACATCTAATATTTGATGTAATTGTGCTTCAATTTTCGCTAATAAGATTTCACGTTTATTTACAATGGATTGCATCATTCGGTACTAAAATCTTTCAAAGAATCAGTTTCCATATCTAATAATTTAATTTTTTGTTCAACTAAAGCAAGTTTATCTTGACAAAATTTTACTAGAAGCATTCCTTTTTGGTATTGTTCTAGTGCGGCTTCTAATTTAATTTCATCATTTTCGATTTGATCAACAATTTGCTCTAAATCAGAAATTGCATCTTCAAATGTTTCAGGTGATTTATTTTTTGTCATAATTATTAAGACCTCGGTAATTAATTTATTGAATGTGTTATTTTATCAGTAAATACATGTGTATATATTATAAAATTTATTAATAAGGCACTATTTAATTAAGCTATATTGAAGAAATTTATTCAATATTTTAATTATTGCCTTGGCTGAATTTTTTAGGTTTTATTTGTTTTTATCAAATTATAACGTTTAGTGCTATAAAAAATTCCATAGCATATGATATATATGTAGCCTATTCCTGGAACAATAAAAGATGTTGCAATATCAACAATATCTGCTAATTTTCCTTGTAATATAGGTATTAATGCACCACCTAAAATTGTGGCAATTAATATAGAAGAACCTTGTTCTTTATATCTCCCTAGACCATTTAATGAAAGATCAAAAATATTAGGCCACATGATTGAATTGAATATTCCAATTGATAATAATGTCCAGGTTGGGATAATGCCATGTATGCTAATTACAATTGCTATATTAATAATATTGATTAAAGCAAATAATACCAATGATTTTCTAGAATCTCCCTTGCTGTAAATAAGTAAAACTCCAGCAAGGACTAAAAATCCAATGTAATAAACTAATGAAGTTTCATGATATCCAGTGAGAGTAATAATTAGTAAGGTTAATAATAAACCAGATGCTAGCATTAAGAAAATTTTCTTAGTATAATGGTATTTGTTAAGCGCTATTCCACCCAAAAATCTTCCAACCATAGCACCTCCCCAATAGAAGGTTAAAAGAATAGTCGCGATATGATCAGATGATCCAAGAGATTCTTTTGATTTTAGGTAAGCAATAAGATTAGAGCCAATAGAAACTTCGGCACCAACATAGAAAAATAATGCAATAGCTCCAAATAATAGATTAGAATGGTTTAGTGCATAAAGTTTACTATAATCTGCATCAACTACATCACATGTTTGTACTGCTGGGAGTAATTTATGGACCATATAGGCCAGAGCTAGTAAGATTAAGGCTAATAAAGTATATGGGTGCCCTAATCTTTCAGGGTTTTTATTTACATGTAGTAGATTATATAATATAAAAGCACCAATAATTGGACTTAAGGATGTGGCTAAAGAGTTAAATCCACCAGCTATATTTAATCGACTCGCTGCTGTTTTTGGATCACCGCATGATAGAACCATTGGGTTTACAGATATTTGCAGAAATGTGAATCCAAAACCAATAGTAAATAGGGCAACTAAAAATATTGAGTAATTTTTGTATTGGGCAGCTGGAATAAAAATTAAACATCCAATTGCTGAAATTATAATTCCAAAAATAACGGTTTTTTTAAGTCCTAATTTTATAAAAGTATTAATTTTAAACATGGGTAATAGGATTATTATTATCGAACCAATAAAGTAAGCAATGAAAAAAGCACATGGAACAAATTGCGCTTCGAATTGGGTTAATTGAAATAAGTTTTTTAATATATTTGTTAAAATATCATTTAAACATGTTATAAATGCCCATCCCGAGAATAGGGTGCAAAATACAAACATAGGAAGCTGCTTACTCATGAAACCCCTTCAAGATAAAATTAGTTCAATTAAAAGTATAATAAATATTTTATACTTAATAATACTATACCTCCCAATTGGGGAAGAAGGTTAGTAATAAATAGCTGTATTATACTAAAATTATATAATATAAGTTTAAAATAAAATATCATTAGATCAAAAAATTTTAAGATTTAATTGTTCTCCAAATATTTTAGCTAATTCTATAAATCTAATTATTGTAATATGTGGGTAATCAATAACATTCTTGGGGGAATGTAAGTATGGAGTTGTTCACTTCAATGAATTCAGATAATAAACAAAAAATTTCGTTAATTAGTGCAATTGCTTTAAGTATCACGGCAAGCATTGGGTCTGGTTGGTTATTTAGTGCTCAATTAATTGCGAAAGCTGCCGGCAATTATTCATTTTTAGCTTGGATATTTGCTGGAGTCTTAGTGATATTAGTCAGTATATGTTTATCAAGAATTGTTTCAATATATCCAGTTAGAGGAGCAACAACGAGATCTAGCTCATTATCGCATAATAATGTATTCGGTATGTCATTTGCTTTTGCTAATTGGTTTGGCATTATGGTTACTATTGGGGCTGAGGCATCTGCTACTACTCAATATTTGGCCTCTGCTATAAAATCAGTTAGTTTAATGAATGCAAATGGTTTAACTCTTTGGGGAAAATTATTAGCTGAGCTAATTTTATTAATATACTTAATAATCAATTTTTTTGGAATTAAGATATTTGCAAAAGTAAATAACATAATTACTATAATTAAAATTTTTACTCCAATTTTTGTTATAGTAATTTTTCTAGTTGGTCATTTTGATTCAAGAAATTTTAGTTTGGTTACGAATAATATTTATAGCTATTCATCAATATTTCCTGCTATTCTTGGAACTGGGCTAATTTATTCATTTAATGGCTTTCAAATACCTACAGCATTTGCAAGTGAAATTAAAAATCCCGGGCGTAATGTTTTATTATCAATGATAATTTCGATAACTGTAGTTACGGGAATTTATCTATTACTTGAACTTGCTTTTATGGGGGCTGTTCCACATTCAATGTTAAACCATGGTTGGGCTTCTATTAATTTTCATTCACCATTGTTAAATTTAGCTTTAGTTTTGGGGCTTGGATTTTTATCAAATTTAATTATTATCGATAGTATAATTAGTCCATCTGGGGTTGGTTATACTTATCTAGGCGGTGCATCTAGAATGTTTTTTGCGATGGCTAAAGCAGGGCAAATGCCTCAATGGAGTATTTCTAAACTACATCCGGTATATAAAATATGTCGTAGAAGTCTTATCATTAATTTTCTTTTAACTATTATAGTTTTATGGAATTCAAATAATTGGTCTTCATTAATGATAATTGTTACTATTTATCATGTAATTGGCTATATGGCAGCCCCGATTAGTATGGGTGCTCTTGAACCCAAAACTCGTCCTTTGGGGATAATTGTTTTTGTGGTTCTAGGGATTCTTATGAGTACTTTACCACAACATTATTTATTTATGACCAATTTATCCTTGTTAATAATAATACTAATTTATGTAACAACACAAATATACCAAGCTTATTTGAATTTTAGAAATGCATTAGCTTTTGCAGCACCTGTAACTATATATTTATGGCTAATTTATGCTTGGCACAACATTTATTATATAGTTATTTTATCAGCTTTATTTTATATCTTAATTACGTCTAAATCTTATATTAAATTGTGTAAAGCACATGATAGCCCAAATATTGAATTTAATAGTTCTGAACTTAATGACTAATTTTCATCATTTAGATCAAAACAGTTACACATGAAATTACGATCCCCATATGCATCATCAATTCGATTCACACTTGGAAAAACCTTACTTTGCTTCAAAAATTCACTTGGAAAACAACCAACGGTGATGGAATATGGTTTGTCCCAATTCATAATATTGGCTAAAGTATGTGGCGCGTTTTTAAGTGGATTATTGATTTTATCAAGTTTGCCATTATTAACTTGTTCAATTTCATTGGCGATACTAATCATAGCTTCAATAAAACGATCAATTTCTGCCTTGTCCTCACTTTCAGTTGGTTCTATCATAAGAGTCCCAGGCACTGGGAATGACATCGTTGGTGAATGAAAACCATAATCCATTAAACGTTTAGCAATGTCAACTTCAGAAATTCCAGTTTCAGCTTTAATTGGACGTAGATCAATAATGCATTCATGTGCAACCAAACCATTTTGTCCAGTATATAAGACTGGATAATATGCTTTTAAACGTTTAGCGATATAATTGGCATTTAAAATTGCAATCTCAGTGGCATTTTTAATTCCTGCTTCACCAAGTAGGGTAATATACATCCAAGAAATTAATAAAATTGAAGCACTACCAAAAGGCGAGGCACTTACTGCAAAACTTTCATTATTTTGACGAAATATTGCATGTTTAGGTAAAAATGGCGCTAAGTGAGCTTTTACACCAATTGGTCCCATACCTGGTCCGCCTCCACCGTGCGGAATTGAGAAGGTTTTATGTAAATTAATATGCGATACATCAGCCCCAATTTCAGCTGGTTTTACAAGACCTACTAATGCATTAAGATTAGCGCCATCCATGTATACTTGTCCGCCATTAGCATGAATAATGTCACAAATTTGGCAGATCGCAGCTTCAAATACACCATGAGTAGACGGATAAGTAATCATTAAACATGATAAATCATCTTTATGTTGCGTAGCTTTAGCTTTAAGATCTTCAACCTCTACATTACCATTTTCATCACAATTTACAATAACTACATTTAATCCCATCATTTGTGCGGTTGCTGGATTTGTACCGTGCGCAGATTTAGGGATTAGGCAAATATTTCTATGTGATTGACCAATACTCTCTTGGTAACGACGAATAGCAAGTAAACCTGCATATTCACCTTGTGCGCCAGAATTGGGTTGCATGCTAACATCATCAAATCCAGTTATGGCTTTTAATTGGTTAGTTAGTCCTGAAATTAGTTCTAAATAACCAGTACAGGCTGACTCTGGGGCAAATGGGTGGATATTAGCAATATGGCGCCAAGTTAAACCTTCTAATTCAGCTGCGGCATTTAATTTCATAGTGCATGAACCAAGTGGAATCATACTATGTACTAAGGATATATCTTTATTTTCTAGGTATTTTAAATAACGCATCATTTGTGTTTCACTATGATGAGATTTAAAAATTTTATGGGTTAAAATTTGATCTTGACGATAAAGATTAGAATAAATATCAAGATGCTGTTTTTCTAAACATGCTAATTCAGCAACCGGTAAATTTTGATCAGTAATTAAATAAACTAATTCGCGAATATCTTCAATTGTAGCACTTTCACCAACGGAAATAAAGATTTTATTTTCGTATAAGCCAACTGCATAACCGTTATTTAGTAGTTTATTATATACTTCTTGAGGTTCTTTAAAAATGCAGCAAATAGTGTCAAATATTAATCCGGCATGGAATAAATGGACTTGGTTTTGAATTAACGCATGTCTAAGAATATTAGTCAGTTGATGAATACGTGTTGCAATATCTTTTAGGCCTTCAGCACCATGATAAGTTGCATAAAATCCAGCCATGTTGGCAAGTAGAACTTGTGATGTACAAATATTTGATGTAGCTTTTTCACGCCTAATATGTTGTTCTCGAGTTTGTAAAGCCATTCTTAAGGCTTTATTTCCGCTACTATCAATAGAGACTCCAATAATTCGTCCCGGCATAATACGTTTATGTTCACTTGAAGTTGCCATATATGCTGCTGATGGACCTCCAAAGCCAAGTGGAATACCAAAGCGTTGAGTTGAGCCAATAGCAATATCTGCACCCATTTCTTTCGGTGATTTAAATAAAACTAGACTCATAATGTCATATGCCATTGAAACCACACATCCAGGATGGTTTTGTTTAATTTGTGTAATCAATTTACTATAATCAATAATCTCACCGTATAAATTTGGGTTTTGAATAAATACCCCAAAATATTCACCAGGAAGTAAATTATTGATATCACCAACAACTATTTTAATTTCTTGGTATTTAGCTCTTGTTTTAATTACCGCAAGAGTTTGAGGCAAGATGTTTTGATCTACAAAATAAGCATTACTTGCTGACTTAGTATTAATACGTTTGGCCATAGACATACTTTCAGCTGCTGCTGTTGCTTCATCTAGTAGTGATGCATTAGCTAAATCAAAACCAGTTAAATCTAAAATTACTTGTTGAAAATTCATAAGTGCTTCAAGGCGACCTTGAGCAATTTCTGCTTGGTATGGTGTATATGCCGTATACCAACCTGGGTTCTCAAGAACATTCCTTTTTATAACTGACGGAGTTATAGTGTCGTGATAACCCATGCCAATATAATTCTTTAAGACTTTATTTTTATTGGCAATAGCTTTTAATTTGGCTAATGCTTGATATTCTTGAAGTGTTTGAGTACCAGTAGTTCCAGTTTTACTCAGAATATTATTTGGAATTACTTTATTAATAAATTCAGTTAATTCATTAAAACCAAGTTCATTTAACATTTGCTTTTGTTCGCTAATATTTGGTCCAATGTGACGATTAGTAAATAAATTGTGTGTCATATATAATATAATCCTAGGTAATGTAAATAAAATATTCAATCAAGAAAAAAGTGGAGCAAATCTCCACTTAATATAGTTTTTAACCAATAGATTTTTGATATTGCTCTAGGTTAAGTAAATTATCAAGTTCTGATGAATTAGATAATTTAACTTTGATTAGCCATCCAGAATTGTGTGGATCAGAATTAACTAAATTAGGTTCATTAATAACTGATTCATTAATTTCGGTTATTTCACCACTAACCGGTGAATAAAGATCAGATGCTGCTTTTACTGATTCAATAACTCCAATTGAATCACCAGATGTTATTTGTTGACCAATTTTAGGTAATTCAACATAAACTAAATCACCCAATAACTCTTGGGCATGATGTGTAATTCCTATTTTTGCACTATTTTCACTTTCAAGTCTAACCCATTCATGAGATTCTAAGAATTTCATATCATTGCTATACATCTAAATTTCCTTAAAAAAACTATTTTAATTTCATTAATTGATTAACTTACTAAACTTTTACCATTTCGCACAAAGGGTAATGGAACTATTTTAACTGGTTCTAAGCTTCCACGAATATCAACCATGGCTTTTTCAGTTTTTACATTGATCCTAGCAATTGCAATGGATAGTTTCAAACTTGGTGAAAATGTACCACTAGTAATTTTACCATTTTCTTGTCCATTAATGATGACTTTTTGTCCTTCGCGAAGAACACCTTTACCTTCTAGAATTAAGCCCACTTGGGTAGAGTTTGTTATATTGTTTTTAAGTTCAGTATATTTACTTCTACCAATAAAATCACGAGCTGGATCATTTAAATCAACAACCCAATCCATACCGCATTCTAATGGAGTTACAGTTTCATCCATATCGTGACCATATAAATTCATTCCAGCTTCTAGACGTAATGTGTCGCGTGCACCAAGTCCACATGGGGTTATACCATTATCGACTAATAATTGCCAAAAATTTGAAGCATTAGTAGTTGGTAACATAATTTCTAAACCATTTTCGCCAGTATAACCAGTTCTTGCGTATAGCCAACCATTATCTTCAATTGCAGTAAATGGTTTTAAATTTAAAAGTCTTTCTTTTAGATATGACTTTAGTTCACCAATTTTAGTAATTGCATTAGGGCCTTGAACCGCTAGCATTGCTAAATCTCGTCTTTCATTTATTGTTACTTGGAATTCTTTAGCTACATTTTTAATCCACGCTATATCTTTTTCGTAAGTTCCAGCATTAGTAACAATACGATAACCAAATGGCATTAAGTAAACTATTAAATCATCAATAACTCCTGCGTTGTCATTAAGCATTCCTGAATATAATGCTTTACCTATGCCATGTTTTTCAAGTTTTGCTACATCATTACTAATTAAATAACGCAAAAATTCTTTTGCATCGATTCCATTAATGTCACTAATTACCATATGTGATACGTCAAACATTCCCACATCAGTTCTAACTGCTTCATGTTCCTTAATTTGGGACCCGTAGTTAACAGGGAGTGCCCAACCACCAAAATCAACTATTTTGCCATTACTATTAATATGTGATTCGTAAAATGGAGTACGTTTCATGAATGTTTCCCTACTTTGATTTTTAAAATAGCATAATTATAATGTTAATTATATAAAATGGCAATTATTTTTAGTTTGTGTAGTGTTAGCTACTATTTATTATGCTTTTTTAACAAAAAACCCTATTTGAATATGAATATAAATAGGGTTTAATGATAAAATTTATAATTTGATTTTTATAAGATTGAGAATCTACTTATCTGCATAAATTGTAATTTCTCCTGCTCTAGGGTCATTTAAGCCGATGTTACTTTCATTAGATTCACGTATCAATTTTACATAGGGGTAATAAGAGCCTCGCGTCGGCGTGAAATTGCTGTAGTTAAAATGATACTCACCATAATTACTTATGATAAAGCCATGTCCTTTAGTTCCACATGTATATGTACTATAATCTATCTCAGCTGTTGTTTTTGCCGGAATGGTACAAGGACCATTTTTGGGGATTCCATGATGAAAAGAACTTGTTGGGCATAATTCTGGATTCAAATCAGTAAAATATATATTGCCATAATCACTTCCTGTAATAGTTCTAGGAAAAAATGCAATAACTATTGATTCATTTGACTGATTATCAATTACTCCACGGTAGGCATATCTTATTGATGGGAAATTTAACAATAAAACCCTGACACTTAAGAAAACTTTTGTCAATTTATTCATTTTAAATCCTTTATAATTTATTTAGAATAAGTCCTTTATCATATATTAGGTGTGATTTTCTAAGAGTTTAAAATAAGGTAGTGTTTCAGTTTGGCTAATTGCACATTGAAAATAAAACTTGTTTATTGCAAACTGAGATACCACCAAAATAAAGTGTAACGAAATAGAAAGATGAGTTAGGTATTTCATTAAAGATAATCATTGTTAGGATTCTTAACGATATGGGCGAGTATCAACTTAAAAAGTTACATATATTATTCTGGTGAATAGTCGATCTGTTATTGACTTAAGGTTCTGAAAGGTGAGGCAATTTCAATGGAGCGCAATTATTTTATTTCTGATATTTGTAAACTAAATTTTTTGACAACTCATAGGGTGACTATATCAGGTTTATTTGATATAATCTAACCTAAATATATTAAAATAGGAATTTTAAGCTACAAATTATACAATCTAATGATAGTCAGGTAAAACTAGATTAGCATTAATATTTATCCTAATAATTTATTGTATCTAATCTAGGTAAGTTACATTAAGTTGGATAATTCAATTTAATCTTTATCAAAAATTATAAACCCATTAAAATTAGGAGATGCATATTATGAATGTTATAAAATCAGGTTTATTGTGTGGAATTGCATTTATTTCTTCCTGCTCATTTGTGAGCTTAAATCCAGAAGCTAGGGATGTGGTTGTTCAAACAGATCCCACTTCATTAAAAAATTGTAAATATATTGGAGATACAACAGTTTCATTGTGGTCTCAAGCTGACACGTTTCAAAGTAACAACAAAGTTGAGACTCAGTTAGACACGTTAGCGAAAAATCAAGCATCATCAAAAGGTGGTAATACAGTACAAGCGATTTCAGAAATAGATAGTAATAATCAAAGAACATATAGTATATATAAATGCCCAGTAGATTAGTAATAATGATTACCTAGAAAATACCAAAATAGCTCTTATAAAAACTAATATTAACAAAATATCGGATTGATGATTAAGCTTGGTTACCCTACAACGGAAGAATTAATTAAAACAAGATTAGAACATTATTCTACTTATCCAAATAAGCATCTGTATGTGGCAGTAAGTGATAATATTGTGGTTGGGGTTGTTTGCTTTACTATCAATAGTTATTTTCATCGAGATAGCAAGTTTGCAAGGATTACTGCATTAGCTGTAGATAAAAAATACCGTAACAAAAAGATTGGTCAAGCGTTGTTAAATTATGTTTAAAATATTGTACAAGAATTGGCTTGTAATACGGTTGAATTAACTAGTAGCTTAGGTGGATTTACTACTGGTGCACATGCTTTTTATCGCAATTTAGATTATGTTGATATGAAAGAGATAACAGCTTATTTTATGAAAGAGCTACATCCAAAATAAGCTGTATTTACCTAATTTAATTTAAGATTTTTATCAGTATCTGCAAACTCATTGAGAATAATACGTGTGGTTTTAACAATAATATCATCACGTTTCTTTGCATCTTTTGTATTTCCTGCATAATATATGGCAAGAATAATTGGTGCCCTTTTAGGTGGCCAGATTATTGCAATATCGTTATCAACTCCATAATAATAGCCAGTCCCGGTTTTATCCCCAACTACCCAATTTTTAGGGACCCCAGATCGAATACGGCTATAGCCAGTTACACTACTTTTTAGCCAATTTTGTAATTGTTCACGCTCTTTTGTTCCTAGAGCATCACCTAATGTGAGCTTTTCTAAACTTAATGCCATATCTTTAGGGGTGGATGTATCATATGGTGTATAAGGGGTGGCATTAGCTTCATCTGGCCAACCATGGTCTTGTCTAAAACTTTGATTACCAATAGAATGAGCAAAATCATTAATAGTTTTAAGACCACCTAATTGTTTAACAATCAAATTCATTGCCGTATTATCGCTATAAATTATGGTGGCTGCACATAATTCTTTAACCGTCATTCCATTATTAATGTGATTTTTGGTAATTGGTGCCCAAGAAAGAATATCAGCTTTAGAATACATTACTTTTTGCTGCATTAAACTTTCATTTGTCATACTTTGCTTTAAAATTGCAGCAACACCCATTACTTTAGATGTACATCCCATAGGAAAACGTTCATTACTTCGGTGCTGGATTTGTTCGTTATTGCCAGTATTAATAGCAAATACACCAATTTTGCCATTTGCAGATGTTTCTAATTTAGCTAATTGATTATTAATTGAAATTGGTATAGTATTAGGTAGAGTTTTACTACTACAAATTATTGGTATTATTAGAAATAGTAAATATTTAAATAAAGAGTAATTCATAATATAAGGCCTTATGTGGTTATTTATATATTGATCAATTTTTATATTCATCTAAGTTTTTAAAAACTTAAGATCCATATCTTATCAATAAATCTGCCTAGTTAATACGAATAATTTTTATATATCCATCAAAATTATTTCTATTTTAAAAATAATATTTTTCTATTTTGGCATATAGTTAATTTTTTGGAAATATTTTAAAATACTGTCAAAACATTTAATTACTTAAATAAGATTGGAGAAGATTATGAGCAAAAAGATCCTTGTATTATATCATTCTAATAGTGGTCGCACTGCCCACATGGCTACATTAGTAGCAAATGGGGCTAAAAAAATTGCTAACACTGAAATCCGCTTAAAATCAATTGAAGAGGCACAAGAAGCGGATATTATGTGGTGTGATGGAATAGCTGTTGGTTCCCCAACTAATCTAGTAGCTATTTCTTGGAAGATGAAAAAATTTTGGGATGATATAAGTAGAAATCTTTGGGGACGTATTGATGGCAAAATTGCTTGTGCTTTCAGTTCATCTGGTAGCTATGGGGGTGGTAGTGAAATTACATGCTTAAATATTTTATCGATCATGATTAATTACGGCTTTTTGGTTTTTGGTGTTACTGATTATACTGGACCAAAATTCTCCCCTCATTATGGGGCCATTAGTGCGGGTCATCCAGAAAGTGAATTTGAAAAAGAGTCTTGCCTAAGACTTGGGGAACGTTTAGCTCAATGGGTTAATAATTAAACTAACTAACAAATATTAAGGGACTAAAAAATGAATAAAATTGAAATTATTACAATAAATAATATTGGCTTTCCATCTCCCTATACCCATCGTATTGAAATTTTGGCAAATGAGAAAAAAATTGAATATTCAATAATTAATGTTGATTTATATAATAAGCCTAGATGGTTTATAGATATAGCTCCTTTAGGACAGGTTCCTTTAATGAAGGTGGGTAATACAATAATTGCGGATTCAAAGGCTATTTGTGATTATTTAGATAATTTAACTCAGCCTTCATTATTACCAGTTGATTTATTGGAGAAGGCTAAACATAATTCATGGTGGTTTTTTGCTAATGAAGTAGCTAATGAAATTACCAAAATAGTAAAAAATACTGATTTAAAAATGGTAGATCTTAAACATATTAATGATTTATTTAAGATATTAGAAAATAATATTAAAGGACCATATTTCTTTGGAAATAAATTAAGTACGGTGGATATTGCTTTAGTATCACATATCTTATGGATTCAGGCATTTGAAGAATATATTTTTCCATTTTCTTTAATTAACCGATACAAAAAATTAAATATATGGTTAAATACTATGTTAACTCTTGAATCAGTAGTAAAAACTGCTGGGAATGATTTTGCTATAAATTTTATTAAACATATAAAAATGCGAGGTTATATTAAATAAATATTTTAGCTTTAAAGGATTCGTAATGAATTGGTTCGATTGTTTAGATGCTTTTGTAAATGTTGCAAAACATAATAGTTTTAGTGCTGGGGCTCGAATGTTAAAAATCTCAACCCCAGTAATAACAAAAAGAATTCAATGGTTAGAGAAACAGCTTGAAACTAGTTTACTTATTCGAACTACACGTAAAATATTTTTAACTGAAGCAGGCGAATTTTTAATTAGCCAAATAAGTCCATTATTACTTGAGTGGAATGATATAAAAGCAAAATTACTTGATTATAAATCAGAGCCACAAGGTGATTTAACTATCTGTACCCCACCTAATATTGATGGAACTGATTTATTTAGTAAATTATTTGTTGAGTTTGCTAATACATATCCAAAAATTAACTTACAAATTAAGAATACATCTAAACCAATTCGTTTAGCAGAAGAGGGTATTGATATATTAATGTCTACAGATAAATATGTATTAGAACCACAAAATACTATTCGATTTAAATTGTTTAATTATACTTATAATTTATATGCATCAATTAATTATTTAGAAAAATTTGGTATACCTAAAACCTCTAATGATCTACTGAAACATAAATGTTTAGTGTATGCTGATGATATAATTTGGGAAATAGGAGGGCATTTAATTCAAGTTCCAAGTAATTTTAAGTGCTATTCAGGGGAGAGTTTAATCAAATCTGCAATTTTAGGTTTAGGTATTATTCGTGTTCCAAAATTTATGGTAATTGATGAATTAAAACATAATTATTTACAAGAAATATTACCTAACAAAAATAATCAAATTTTTCAATTTAATCTTTTTTATACTAAACATAAATATAATGCAAATAAAATTAAACTATTAATTGATTTTATCCAAAATTTGAAAATATTTAATTAACATTTAAGAATCTTATATGAATATATTAATATTTTCAATGAGTAAGATATTATCTGGCACAAATTGAATTTTCTAAAACAGAATTAGTAAAATTAAAATTTTATATAAATAAAAATTGATCAACATATAAATTCGATAATTATTAGAGTATGTTTTATATTTGTTATA
This sequence comes from uncultured Neisseriaceae bacterium, assembly GCA_937952895.1. Lineage (GTDB taxonomy): Bacteria > Pseudomonadota > Gammaproteobacteria > Burkholderiales > UBA11063 > Aquella. The sequence continues at coordinate 11,530 of CALFYC010000040.1, read as the reverse complement.
GCATTATAAAAATTATTTACTTATATAAGATCATTTCTAATCAAAATCCATTACGTTTCTTTGCTTATATAAAACCTTTATGGAATATATAGTGTTATAATTTGTGCTTATTATAGCTTAATTATAAGGGTGTATTTTATAAGGGTTAAATAACATGAAAATTAAAGCTGCGGTTGCCTGGGGCCCAAAACAAAAATTAGTCATTGAAGAGATTGATCTTGAAGCACCTAAAAAAGGTGAAGTATTAGTTAAAATGGTAGCAACTGGCGTTTGTCATACAGATGCATATACCTTATCTGGAGTTGATCCAGAAGGGGTTTTCCCAATAGTATTAGGCCACGAGGGTGGTGGAATTGTGGAAGAAGTTGGTGATGGGGTTACAACTTTAAAAAAAGGAGATTATGTTATTCCTTTATATATTCCTGAGTGTGGCGAATGCAAATTTTGTATCTCTGGTAAAACTAATTTATGCCAGAAAATTAGGTTAACTCAAGGAAATGGGCTAATGCCTGATGGAACAAGCAGATTATCTAAAGATGGTAAACCAATTTATCATTATATGGGAACTTCAACTTTTGCCGAATATTCAGTTATTCCAGAAATTGCTTTAGCTAAAATTAATCCTAAGGCTGATTTAACTAAAGTATGCTTATTGGGTTGTGGTGTTACAACTGGAATTGGTGCAGTATTAAATACAGCAAAAGTTACTAAAGGTTCAACTATTGCGGTATTTGGTCTAGGTGGTATTGGGTTGTCTTGTATTCAAGGGGCAAAAATGGCTAAAGCTAGTAGAATTATTGCTATTGATATTAATGAAGATAAATTTGCCATAGCAAAAAAACTTGGAGCAACTGATTTTATTAATCCTAAAAAGATTGATGGATCTCTCCAAGATTATATTGTAAAACTTACTGATGGTGGGGTTGATTATTCTTTTGAATGTGTAGGTAGTACTGACCTAATGAGGGTTGCTTTGGAGTGTTGTCATAAAGGTTGGGGTGAGGCAATTATTATTGGAGTTGCTGCAAGTGGTGCAGAGATTTCAACGCGTCCTTTTCAGTTAGTAACTGGGAGAGTTTGGAAAGGTTCCGCTTTTGGTGGGGTTAAAGGTAGAACTGAATTACCTCATTATGTAGAAAAATATCTCTCTGGCGAAATTAATTTAGATGATTTGGTGACTTTTAATTTACCTCTAGATGATATTAATAAAGCTTTTGATTACATGGAACAAGGTAAAAGTATCCGTTCAGTTATTCTTTTTAACTAATAAATAATCAGTCGATATGGCTTCATTTTATTAAGATTGGCTCGTGTTGTATAATTAAATTAATCAGATAATAATACTTAAACTCTTGACAGATGCTAAGTAACTTAGTTATAATCATCAACTCAATTAATTGCGTTATTTAAATAACGCGGGAATAGCTCAGTTGGTAGAGCACAACCTTGCCAAGGTTGGGGTCGCGAGTTCGAGTCTCGTCTCCCGCTCCACGATGTTACAAGTGCGCCAGTAGTGGCGGGGTGGCAGAGTGGTTATGCAGCGGCCTGCAAAGCCGTGGACGCCGGTTCGATTCCGACCCCCGCCTCCACAATAAATGGTGTCTATGCCGCGATGGCGGAACAGGTAGACGCAAGGGACTTAAAATCCCTCGGGACATTAAATTCCCGTGCCGGTTCGATTCCGGCTCGCGGCACCATTTTTTATTTACCTGAATTGCATTTAATTTGTAATTATGTGGAAAAGCATTTTAATTGAGCCATTTCTATTTTAGGTGGTTAACTGGTTTATGCTGGTACTATCGCTTTCAAAGTCAGTAAGACGGATTTATCAACCCAAATATTTTCATGTAGCTAATTGGATTAAGCAATCAATTACTAATAAATACAATGGTATTTATATTGATTGTAGTATTGTTAAATTAGATACTTCAAGAACTATTAATGCTAAATACCGAAATAAAGATTATCCAACGAATGTTATATCTCTTGAATATCCAGCTACTCGTGACGAATTTAAAATTCTAAGTGGCGAATTAATTTTATGTGATGATGTGATTTTAGAAGAAGCTTCTCAACAAGATAAATCTATCTTTGAACATTATGCACATTTGGTCATTCATGGAATGCTTCATTTGCAAGGTTTTGACCATCAAAAGGAGTGTGATGCTAAAATCATGGAAAATTTAGAAATTAAAATTATGCGTAATTTAGGATTCAGTAATCCATATAAGAGGTAATATGAAAAATTTAATTGGTGGAGTATTGGGTAAATCCATTAGGGATAAGCTACAATTAAAAGAATTATTAATTGATTTAGGGCAAGATAGTGTTATTAGTAGTGATACTCTACCAATTTTAGAAGCTGTATTAGAATTAAGTTGCTTAAAAGCTCGCGATATCATGCTGCCTAGACACCAAATTGATGTTATTGATATCCAAGATGATATAAATAGTATAGTAAATAAAGTGATTAGTACGGGACATTCTCGATTTCCGGTAATTGATGGCACAATTAGTAATGTAATTGGAATATTGCATAGCAAAGATCTACTTCGCTATATGGTAGATAAAGACAACTTTAACTTTAAAGACTATATTCGTGAAGCATTTTTTGTACCTGAGATTAAAAGCCTGGATAGTTTAATGTATGAAATGCGAATTAGGCATAGCCATTTAGCAATTATTGTAGATGAATTTACTAATGTGGTTGGGATTGCTACATTGGAAATGATTGTAGAGCAAATTATTGGCGAGATTGAAGATGAGTATGATTCAGTTGATGGTGAGCGTGAAATTGTTGAGTTAGCTCCAAATTCATATCGTTTAAAAGGATATTGCAAATTAATCCAGTTTAATAACATCACAGGGGTTACTTGGCAAGATGATGTAGTTGAAACTATTGGTGGATTTATTATTAAAAAACTTGGAAGAGTTCCAGTTATTGGTGAGGCTTTTAATTTTGATAATATTAAATTTGAAATAATTAGTGCTGATAGCAGGAAAATTAAACTTTTAAATGCAGTTAAAATAACTAGTGAGACTTATGACACAAATTAATCAGTTTAAATGGCAAGAGACACTAATTTTATTAATTGCAGGTAGCATTAGTGTATTTGCTTTTGCTCCTTGTAATATTAGTCTAGTGATGCTAATCTCAATTTTAATTTTACTTTGGGTAATTCAGAATAAACCTCATGATACAAAGTTCAAAGTTATTTTACTTTATGCTTATATCTATGGATTTACTTATTTTAATGCACAGCTTTATTGGATATTTTACTCACTTGATGTAGTGATTCATGCAGGATTTGTAGTATCTTTGATCGGTCATATTTGTTTTATGCTTTTTTTAGCCTCATACATTGTTCTAGCCATTGTTAGTTATTTTAAATTGCAGACTAAATCACGATCATTTAATTTAATATTTTTATTCCCAAGTATTTGGGTTATGTTTGAATGGTTAAGAGGGTGGATTTTAGGTGGTTTTTCTTGGTGTGATGTAAGCTATTCTCAAATTAATCCTGGAGTTTTTAAAGGCTTATTCCCCATTTTGGGTAGTTATGGAGTGTCTTGGATATTTTTAAGTTTATCTGGTGCACTTTTTTTACTAATTTCGAATAAACCAATATTTAATATAAATAAAAAATATTTACGTTGGGTATTAATTTACTTTTCAGTAATTGGTATAACGTTGTTTTACATTAATTCAATTGAATATACTCATCCTTACGGTAAAATGGTCAATGTTGAATTAATTCAAGGTAATATTCCAGAAGGTGAAAAGTGGAATTCAACTAATGCTCTTAATGTGTATAAAGAAGAAATTGCTAAAGCTCATGCAGATATAGTTTTAATCCCAGAAACTGCAATTGCATTATTTGAAGATGAGTTACCTCATGGTTATTTAGATGGTTTAATAGATATAGCTAAATCACGTGGGTTTGATTTAATTGTGGGAATGCCAGTTGTAATTGATGATAAGGGTAGTTATGTTAATGCCGCAATTGCCTTAACAGCAAAGGGGCAACCATATTATGCTAAATATCATTTGGTTCCATATGGTGAATATATTCCGGCTAAATGGATATTAGGTCCAGTTTATAAAGCAATTAGTTTACCGATGGTTGGTTTTAGTGAAGGTTCTGAGAATCAAAAACCGATTGTTTTAGATAATCAAAAAATGGCCTTTAATATTTGTTATGAAAACGGATTTAATTTTGAGTTATATAAAGCTGCAAGTAATTCAACTATGATGGTTAATTTAAGTGATATGGTCTGGTATGGTACAACAATTGCTAAAGATGAACATTTACAACTCTCACAAGCGCGAGCTATGGAAAACCAGCGCTATTTTATTCAAGAAACTAATACAGGATTAACTGCAATTATTGATCAAAATGGCCATATTCAAAGTATTCTGCCAATTTTTAAACGTGACACCCTTAATGATTATGTGCAAGGTAGAATTGGTTATACCCCATTTGAGAAATTGGGTAATTTAACTATTATAATATTTTGTAGTTCAATTATTGCTTTTGCGGTTTATTTAAGTTTTATTCGTCGTAAGAGAAAAAAATGATTAATTTAATAACCAAGCTCTCGATTTTTATTTAAACAAATATAATTAGACTGTAATTCAGCAATACTTCCAGTGCCAATTAACATCCATCTGACAGTATCATCATGAATATAATCATAGTGTGCTATCTTATTTCCAGATTCATTATACATTGTGGCATTTACAATTAAGTAACTGGGTTTTGTGCCACAATTAATTTGCCAATTTGAGATTAAATATTTATAGTGTGGTTGATTGTTAAGATACGCAAATTTATTTATATCTATAATTGTTTTTCTATCCTGAAAATTATAGATAAGTGGTTCGTAAGATGAAATACTATTATCATTAATTTCAATAATTACCATATTATTATCAGTGGTGCCAAGATATCGCCAACTATAATCATTCCCACCTGGAATTTGGATTATTGGAATTTTCGGGATTGAAGTTTTTCCACTATAATTATTAGAGTTACCAGAATAGCCAAACCATGCGCAACCAGTAAGACTATTTAGTAGGACTATTATGGTTATTAGGTTTTTCATATATGATTTAGACAAAAAAAGATGCCGCTAATGTGGCATCTTTCTTTCAAAAGAAATTAAATTACTTTTTTTTCTTTGAAGCAACAGCTTCTTTCAAAGCTTTACCAGCTCTGAATTTAGGCGTAGTTGTTGCAGCAATTTTGATTTCTTTGCCAGTTTTAGGATTACGGCCAACACGTGCAGCACGCTTAGCTGTTGTAAAAGAACCAAAACCGATTAAAGTAACAGTGTCGCCACTAACTAAAGCTTTAGTTACTGAACCAACAAATGCATCAACTGCTTCACCAGCTTTTACTTTAGAAAGGCCAGATTTTTTAGCAATAGCTTCGATTAATTGAGATTTGTTCATAAATTTAACACTCCTTAAAATAGGTTAAATATAATGTTATGTGCTACGCAGGCATAGTTATACCAAACTGTTTCTAAATCTGTCAATGATTTTTAAATGCTTTTGTAAAGATTTTATATAAGTCACTGTTTTGTATGAAAATAAATTAGTTTGATTATACCACATTTTTTATGAAAAGATAAAAATTTTTGCAAATTACATGATTTTTCAAGACTTATAAATTAGTTTTTTAGGTAAAATAACACGTATTAGGTGATTGGTAAGCAATTTTTTATACTATTTTTAATTTAAATTTTTTATTTTTCAAATTTATTCTACTGTAAAAATTTCATTGTTTCTTTGAAAATTCCCAAAATCGGTGATGTATCTAGCCTAATATTAAATTATAATAATTAAAGAAAAACCGTTCTTAATTGTTGTTTTTGAATCAGGTATAATAATTCTATCTTGTTTTATTTTTTATATTCCCCATGCTTTTGCTGATTATCAAGAGCGGTTAGCTAAAACACGGATTGATAAATGTGGTATGTTAACTACATATATGCTTTTGAATCCAGAAAATTCTAAGGTTTCAATCGTTATTGAACCTAAATATTTTTAATTTGACCGAGATAATATATCTATTACAGAATATGAAATTAGGTAAGCTGTTTTTACACCAGCATCAAATTCTTCTCTTGAATTTATCTGAATAAAGACTTCAACCACACGATATAAAGCTGTAAGTGATTATTTTGATCTAAGAAAATCAGTAGTTAAGCTATACCAGATAACTGGCGAAAAGTTATAATTTAATGCGTCATACTATGCGTAGCGCTTAGTTTAATTTATAAATTAGAAAATCTTGGGTAAATTTAATTTAAATTTAACGCTATAAAGTCTCAAAAAAATCATAAAAACACATGAAATAATACTTGCAAATATATTATTAGTAATTAAAGATATTATTAAATAGCCTAAAGAACCTAAAAAAGATACAGTAATATAAAGTTCTTGAGAAAATACTAATGGAACTCGGTTAGCAATTACATCACTAATCATTCCACCACCAATAGCGGTCCAAACCCCCATAATTATGGCTAATGCTTCGCTATGTCCAAAGGTTAAACTTCTTTGGACTCCCACAATGCTAAACGCAGCAAGCCCCATAGCATCTGTTACAATTAAAATTTTACGAATATTTGCATTACCTAAAGCTTTACGATTTAAATAAATAACGATAAATGTTAGTAAACCAGAAATCACACTTAGCCAGATATATAATTGTTCATGTACCCAAAATACCGGAGCTTGGATTATTAAATCACGAATTGTGCCTCCAGCATTTGATGTTATAAAAGCTAATAAAATTGCGCCAGTAATATCCATTTTTGCTTCAATGGCACGAGTGGCGCCACTTATACTAGCAGCTAATATTCCAGCTATCATAAAGACATAAAGTAGATATGAAATAGTATGGCTTAGATGATTTTGTAACATAAATTAAACCTTATTATTTAAAAGCACATTGAGAATTATATCAATTTTTTTAGCATAAATGTTTTTTACAATTGAAGGAGATTCTAAAGATAAGGCATAATAATCAATATTATTCATGGATTTTATCATTAGCATTAATAAATTAATATTTTTAGTAATCGTGAGGCTAGAATCGAATTTAGCTAATAAGTTAATAATTTTTAAAAAAAGATTAAAGCGATCTTTTTTACGTTTGGGGTCAATTTTCTTAATTAAAGCCAAAATTTGATCTGGGGTAAGTTTTTCGAAGGTTATAACTTGTGGATATACATTTATAACCAATTTAGCCAATGTAATAAACTTATTTGGTGCTAATAATGATTTAAGCATTGAATGTGGTGTATTTATCTCAATTAAATATGCAATAAGTGCAAAGATTTCACAAGCACCTAAATTATTTATAGTTTTATCATTTAGATAATTAAATAACTGTTGATGATTTAAGCTAATTAAATCATCAATTTCTGGACAAATAATAGAAAGTGCACCTACTTGATGTAACACTATTAAAAAAATATCTGGATTTTTATTTTTGAATGCTCGTTCAAATTCTTGCCAAATTCGTTCTTTACTTAAAGCATTAAGTTCGCCACTTTTAGTAATTTGTTTCATTAAATCTAGAGTTTCTGAAGCTATTTTGAAATTGAACCTGGCACTAAAGCGTGCAACACGTAAAATTCTTAACGGGTCTTCAATAAAAGCTTCAGATACGTGTCGAATAATTCCTTTGCGTAAATCATCTACCCCATGAAATGGGTCAATAATTTGATCGGTCTCTTCATCAATTGCGATAGCGTTAATCGTAATATCACGTCTTAATAAATCATCTTCCAAGCTAATAAATGCATTGGTGTCAAACTGAAATCCAGTATAACCTTTCGCAATTTTTCTTTCCCTGCGTGCTAGAGCATATTCTTCCCTGGTTTTAGGATGAAGAAAGACCGGAAAATCTTTACCAACTGATTTAAATCCAAGTTTAAGCATTTCGTCTGGATTACTTCCAACCACAACGTAATCTCGATCATTCGATTTTAAGCCAAGTAATTCATCACGAACAGAGCCACCAACTCTATATATCTTCACTAATGATCCTATATTTAATACTCAATTTTGTAATTTTTGCGCATCAGTATCATCATCATCTGGAATATCTATATAATGATTTTGCTTGATATTTGTTATATAGTCCAATAAATTAACTTTATATTGATTTTTAAGTTCAGCATCATAAATTGCTTTATTTGTAAGAACTTTTTGGACATACTCACGGGTAATTGTGATTGGAATTAATTCAATTTGAATTCGATTATCTAGAATCCCTAATTTATCTTGCCATCTTCTAGCGCGTCCTGGACCTCCATTATATGCTGCGGTTGAATAAATTAAATTACGAAATTTACTATATAAACTACCTAAATACCAAGCGCCAAATTTAATATTACACATGGCGCCACTTTTATAGCAATTACTTGAGTGAGATTTGTATGCAATATAGCTACCAGTTTGTGGCATAATTTGCATTAATCCAACACCCCCGTCAAACGCAATTACTTTTGCATTAAAACGGCTTTCTTGACGGCTAATTGCTAGAGCATAAGATAAATCAATATTAAACATTTTAGCAAATTTCTTAAATAAATCAGCAAATGGGATCGGAAAGCTTAAAGTGTAATAACGAGTTGGTAATTGATTTGCTGCATAAATTGCAAAATCATAAGTTCCAACATTATAAGCACCTTTACTCATACTTAATAAAGTATTACTCTCAGATTTTTTGGCAATGTAATACCATTCAAAAGCACTTAGGCTATAGAGAGTTTTACTACTATAACTATCACCCAAATTATGTAAATGAAGTGCACGTTGACTAATATTAGATAAAGGTAAATTGCCTAAATTTGCCGGTGGACTTGCTTGAAATGCAGTTAAAGTTCCCAACTCACCTTGAGCTAGCATGCTATAGTATGAATAATCCGCTGGAATTTTGTTTAATATTTCATCGGCTTTAGCATCTTGATTAGTGCCATCATAGGCTTTAGCTAGCCAATATTGCCAAACATTTTTAGTTTTTAAGCTAGTTGGCATTAGATTAATTAAACCAATTAATTTGGGCCAACTTCCATAGTATAAATAAGTGCGTGCCTCCCATTCAAATTCATCGTCACTTAAATCATCATCACTAAAATTTGCAGTGTGTGAATTGCTCCATGAATTTAATGCGGATTTAAAATTATGTTTAATGGCAAATTGCATCGCTAAATAATTATTTAAAAAATCTTGAGTATTTTTATCTAGATTAAATTTATTCATTGCAGATAAACCATTTTCGGGATCTTTTTTAGCAATTGTTGTAACGTAATATACTTCAAGGTATTTATTTTTAGGTAAACTTCGCGCAGAGTAACTCATATAATGGCCAAAATTAATTGGTGAATTTGCAACTGCATTAAAGATATCTGTTTTACCATTGGCAAGTAAATTATAAAGCATATAATCTTTTTGCTCTAAATCCACCTGATGCCGATTGAAGCTTAGCATAACCAATTGTGCACACCAAGTAGGAAGATTGTTATTCGTTAACCAATCTAAATCACTTTGAATTGGAAGGTTTTTATTCAAGTAAATATTAGATACATCATAGCCACACTTTTCATTAACTGAGGTTTGTTTAGGATTTAATAAAGCGTAATAGCTTAAATAGCTGCTATAGTTTTTTTTATTCATATAAAAAGCGAGTAATTGATGAATTAAATCAGTTCTCATATATTCATCAGGTTCTCTTTGTATGAAACTTGTAGCATATATAATTGAATTATGGTTTAGCATTGATTTAGCATAAAAATAACTAACTATACTATTAGTTCGATTGGCTGAGTAAGTTTGAGTTAATTTACTTAAATTGTCGGAATTGAACGCTTTTTCAGCATTAATAATGGCGGAATCATTTTCGGCAATAGCCAAAGTGTTTAATATTACTAAAAAGATAAATAAAATTCTTTTAAACATGAGGAATTCCAAGTAAATTAAAGCACATGATTATAACTTATCCAAATGTGGTTTAGCAATTACTATGTAATAAAATAGCATAAAATTTCACTTTATTTAGAATTGACTTTAGTATCTATACATTACCAAATGCTTTAAAAAAACCTGATGGGTTATTATATAAGCAATCAATTAAAATTTTAAGAGTATTTTAGATTGATTAGCTAGTAAAAGAGTTATAGATAAGCCGATTCTTTATGAGGTTATGTCTTGAAGAATTAATATCTTTTTATATGAATTAGTGTATAATATAAAAAAGAGTAATAGTGTATTTTAGTGGAATATAATCTTAATTTTTTAGATCAGGTATTTTAATGAATAAATTTAGAAGTGGGGTAAATTACTTAATATTTTTATCTTATATGATCATTTTATGTGGGTGTAATTTAGGAAATAATGATCCCAAACCTCATAGTATGATTAATAGCCAATCTATCAAATTATCTACGGTTCAGTCATATAAAAGAAATGCTGGTGACAATGGGATGTCAGGTGAAAAAAATATTCATATTGAAGATGAAGATTCTCTGGTTCAAAGTGATGAAATTCTTTCTATGAACCCTGGAACTGGGGAGGTTAGGTTTGGTATGGTTAACCCATTTGTTATTGCAAGAGCTAGCCATGGGCAATTATCTGCTGCGACTGCTGCTGTGCTAATGGGGGATAACGGGCCTATATTAATGATCTTCTTTTTTGATAAATTGGGGAGGACTGTTACTTGTACTTTTAATCTAGAGGATCTCGTTAAAAGAGTAGATATTGATGTTCGTGATATAGTTTTTTATGATGATCGTTCAGTTACCCAAAATAACCTTCCAAGTTCGGCTTTCTTTGATGATGGTTCTATCATTGTTTCAACCATTACCGGAGGTACTTATCTTTTCGTTCCTGGTAAAGAGTCGGATTCAAAATTACTAGACATTATTGAGTCAGGATCTACAAAACCTTCAGATTCTTATGGTTGGAATTCTGTAGGGATGGTTAATCCTTCTCCAGGTGCTTCTCCGAAAACAGGATTATTAACAATGACAGGGCAAAATAGCGCTGGGAATGGACTACTTGCTTTTCGTCAACCATCTGTGCCAATTACAATCCCTAGAGCATGGAAGGTTGACGTCATGCCATCTGGAGTTAGAGTTGGGAATTTTATAAATTCAGCAGGTCCTAGAGGAAATATTCTGATCTCAAGACCTAACATGGGATCTTCTGATATCACCACAATAACCCTTGTTGAATCTGGAGGCGAAGTTAAAGAAGTTACTCTTCCAAGTTATAATCCTGTGGCTGGTATCGCTGCAATAAAAACCGAAAGTGGTGGAAATGGTCTTGTTCTTGCCGTAACATCAGGTGCTGAAATCATTAGGTCATATGATGAAGGTGAATCATGGGAGAAGGTAAATTATTTTGGTTCAGAAAGTATAGTAACGTTCTATTCTATAGCCCCATACGATAGATCATTCATAATCTCAGGATTAGGCACGGATGGTCAAATTCATTTTTATACTACTGAAT
>CALFYC010000039.1 GCA_937952895.1 uncultured Neisseriaceae bacterium | reverse complement strand
TTCACCTATTATATAAGGATATAATAACATTGTTGATACTATGCGTATTATTGATAGCATAGAAACTATACCCGATAAAAGATAAAAATAAAGTTATAATAATAAAGATAATTAGCCAGGAAATAATTTTAAAGCTAAATAATGAATTTAGAATAATTAAATCAAATGTGCTAAAGATATAACAAATTGCTATAAATAAAACTACGTTTTTACCTAATGTTTTAGCTGAAGTTTTAATGTTGGTTTTTTTATCATCATCTAGATCTACCATGGCATAAATTGTGTCATAACCTAAAGTCCAAAATAAGTTGGTAATAAATAATAACCAACCACTTAAATTAATTTGTCCCTTTATTTCAATAAAAGCCATTAATATACCGAAACTAAATGCAACCCCAAGGTAAATTTGTGGGATGGCAAAAAACCTTTTCATAAATGGGTAACTAATTAATAAAATTAATGCTGGAATACTCATTAATAGTGTCTCGGTTTTTAAAACCAATATAGCAAGAAATAAAGCAATTCCAATTAGAGTAACGAATAGAATTAAAGCACTTTTTTTACTAACGGTTCCTAAAACTAATGGGCGATTTTTAGTTCTTTCTACATATTTGTCAAATTTAATGTCGGCTAGATCATTAATAATACAACCAGCTGAGCGTGTTAATATAACTCCAAGAATAAAAACTGTACTTACTAAAATTGGTGGACGACCGTTACTTGCTAAAACTAGTGCTGATATTGTGGGCCAAAGGAGCAATAAACTTCCGATTGGTCTGTCAAATCTGATTAAACTTAAATAAGGTTTCATATACTTCTTGATTAATATAAATTGTTACAGGACATATTATCACATTTGCTGTAATATATTTGCTATAATTCTGCGTTAGGATTGATTTTTGGGTCTATTAGATATATGAATAAGGCTGCGATTATTGTTGATAATGTAACTTTTGGTTATGATGAAGCATCACCAATCTTAAAAGATGTTACATTAGAAATTCCATTTGGGCAGATTGTTGCTATAATGGGCGGTAGTGGGAGTGGGAAAACTACGCTACTACGTTTAATTTCGGGTCAATATAAAGCACAAAAAGGTAAGGTTTATGTATTAGGACATGATGTAGCCAAATTAAGTCATGCGAAGATTTTAGAATTAAGAAAATCAATGGGGATGTTATTTCAATTTGGAGCATTATTTACTGATATGTCTGTAGAGGAGAATGTGGCTTTTGCATTAAAAGAGCACACTAATATACCAGACAGCGTTATTAAGAAAATTGTAGCAATGAAATTAGCTGCAGTAGGGTTGTTTGGAACTCAATCTATGATGCCACAACAGTTATCTGGCGGGATGGCAAGACGCGTTGCCTTAGCGCGATCAATTGCATTAGACCCAGCTATAATGCTATACGATGAGCCATTTACTGGTCTTGATCCAATATCATTAAATGTTGCATCAATGTTAATCAAAAAGTTAAATGAGTCATTAGAACAAACCTCAATTTTAGTTACGCATGATATTGAAACTACTATGAAAATTGTTGACCATATATATTTTATGGCAGATGGTAAGTTAATTGATGGTGGAACACCCAAAGAGGTCTATGAGACGAAAGATCCAAAATTGCGTCAATTTATGCAAGGTGAACTTATCGGACCTTATAATTATGAATATTCAACCAAATTGAACTATACCAAATATCTTGGAGATGTAAATTGAATAATTTATTTGGTTTAATTAGTAAAATTGGCGCACCATTTACAGGCTTTATTTTGAGCTTGGGTGAGTTGGCTCGTTTATTATTTAATATATTATTTAGTTTAACTTATCCGTTAAAGAATTTTTTTTTGCTAATTAAAGAGTTATATTTTTCAGGTGTCAGATCAATTGTTATTATAGCATTTTCGGGTTGGTTTGTTGGAATGGTCTTGGGACTACAGGGTTATAATACTTTAGAACGTTTTGGCTCATTAAGTATGTTAGGTTCGATGGTTGCCATATCTTTATTACGTGAATTAGGTCCTGTATTAACTGCAATCTTATTTGCTTCTCGTGCAGGTTCTGGAATGACGGCTGAAATTGGTTTAATGAAGGCAACTGAACAATTAGATGCAATGAGTGTAATGGCAGTTGATCCAATAAAACGAGTAGTGTCGCCCAAATTTTTAGGTGGAATAATATCAGTTCCTTTATTAACTGGATTATTTAATGTTGCGGGAATTTTTGGTGGATACTTTGTAGGTGTGATTTTATTAAGACTTGATAGTGGGACATTTTGGTCACAAATGCGAAGTAGTGTAAGTTTACATGATGATGTAATCAATGGAATTATTAAAAGTTTTATATTTGGGGTTGCGGTTACTTTAATTGCTGTTTATCAAGGTTTTGTTGCTAAGCCAACTGCTGAGGGGGTTTCATTAGCAACAACACGTACCGTGGTTAGCTCTGCATTAATAGTACTGGCACTTGATTTTATTTTAACGGCCTTAATGTTTTAGGATTTATGAACATGAAGCGTTTATTAATAGATTTCTGGGTTGGAATATTTGTTTTAATTGGAATTTTATGTCTAGGTTTTTTATCTTTTAGAGTTGCAACTGTATCTAATATTGGTTCAGCCTCAAACCAATATTATTCTCTATCAGCAAGTTTTAATAATATAGGTTCGCTAAAAGTATCAGCACCAGTTAAAGTGTCTGGATTTATTGTAGGTAGAGTATCAGATATTCATTTAGATCCTAAAACTTATCAAGCTGTGGTAACTATGGAAATTAATAATAGTTATAAATTTAGTGTTGATGCTTCAGCACAAGTTTTAACCATGGGAATATTGGGTGAGCAGTATGTTGGAATACAATCAGGTGCAGATACCAATTATTTAGAAAATGGTGAAAGTATCCGTTTCACATCTTCAGCATTAGTTCTTGAAGATTTAATTGGTAAATTTATGACAAATTTAAATAGTAAGTAATAGGGAGATAAAATGAAAAAAACTATTTTAGTTTTGACTCTAAGTGGTTTTTTAGCAACAACTTTTGCAGATACTGCAAAAAGTGATGCTTCAATGATAACAGCTTCAGGTTCTGTGGCAGCTAGTAAAGCTACGGCTACAGCAGACGATGGTGGAAAATTTGTAGATACTAATGAAGCTAATCTGATCATTGATAAAGATAGTGGTGTTGCTGTATTGAAAAAAATTCCATGTAATGATGGGACAGCTTGTTTTGCTGTAAATACAGCATCGCGTAAATTATTGGTTGCAATTAATAAAGGTGTTGCAAATGATCAGGCAATTAAATTTATTGAAGAAGAAGCAGCTCCTCAATTTGATTTTACTTTAATGACGAAGTATGCATTAGGGACTAACTGGAAACTAGCTAATTCTGATCAACAAACAAAGTTAATTAGTTTATTTAGACAGTTGTTGATTTATACATATTCATCTGCATTAGTGACAGTGGAATAGGGATAGCCAAGGAAAACATTCCCTATGTTTTTGATCGATTCTTTCAAGTTTCAAAAAGTGCTGCGGGGACAGGCATTGGACT
>CALFYC010000038.1 GCA_937952895.1 uncultured Neisseriaceae bacterium | reverse complement strand
GTAATGATCAATATGCATTTCATCTGGTGGATTTAATATCAATCTGTGAAACAAAATATTTTTTGTTAAATCTAATTGACGCTTAAATGTGCTACTAGCAATATAACCATAGGCATTTGTGTGCCATGTATATTCTTTTATTTTGTCATAATCTTCTAAGTCAAAATAAAATGGTAAATTATGAATATTTGTATATCCAACACCATACTTTCCAGAAAGATCGTACATATTGGACATATTAAAAACGGACCACTTTACCCTTACCATCATTAGCAGGATTAACAGTTAAGCCAGAAAGAGCTTTTGCTACAGTAACAGCAGTAGAACCAGACCAGCTTGCAGCAGTATCTTTAACACTTACGCCATTATTGATTTCCAAAATGGAAGTAATAATTTCTGGCAATTTAGTGTAGTCATCAACTGGAATAACATTTTGGCCCATTACTGCATTCCATGCAGCCTTATGGCTATCTGGACTATATTTAGCAGCACCTTCTAAAATTAACAAGTGATATGGAATCCACGATTTACGAACCTGAGTAATCAAGTCAGCAAATTTAAAATCAGCTTGAGGTGTATAACCAAACACCTTCTCAATATGCTTAGTAGGCACAATATTGGCTGGTAATTCGTCACCGATAGAGAACACATAGCCTTTGTTTTGACGCTTTAAAAACGCATCACATTGCGTATGGTAAGCAGCAAAGTAGTAAAGCAAATCATATGACTCACTATCGTTACCACCACCATTGCCTTCTAACCATAACTTTTCAAGCCATTGTGTAATTTCATTGCCGCTTTCAAATTGACCAACCTGCAACGGTGCAGCATCAGTATGTGAATCACCAATACCAGCAAATAAAATTGAAGGGTCTGTAACAGGTTTGCGGTCATAAATATCTTGGAACATCTTACCAAGACTATTTGTGATCATATCAGCGGGAATCTTTCCCATTGAGCCAGTAACATCAAGACCGATAATAATTGGAGTTGAATTTGGATTTGCAACAGAGTCACGAGACTCACGATATGTTAAGCCTTTTGGATTCATATCTACATGCATACCACGAGACTTAAATACCGACTTCACACCAGCAGATGCTACAGACGCACGAGTTGTACTGGAATAACCAGTCCAATCATTGGCATCAAAACGAGAACCACCCATGTCATTTTCCTTTCAAAAGTTGTGCAACTGGCACAACATATTTATAAAACTTACGAGCGCCAAAAGCATTAATTAACACTTTTTGTTGCCACTCTGAATAAGACTCTAACTTGCCTTTCAAAGTAGGAGAAGTTAACCATTGTTTTAAGGCAGAAGGAATGCTACTACCCAATAAAGCTCCAGTATATGTAGCATCACCTAAAAGCCTAACACCTAGGGCTTTAATAAGGGCCACATCACACTTGGATTCAGCAGTCTTGTTATACAAACAATCTGCAGGATACATTGACACAGTGTTGGATGACAAAGCTTTAAGCTTTGCATTACGACCAACTGAATAGAACATGGGGTTTAAATCTAAAACACGATGTCCTTCTAAGTCAACATACAGCAATTCTAAATCAAAACCATTAGCAACCCTATCCATAGAACGATAAAGCATACCAATGTCAAAACATCTACTAAGAATCCATGCAACAATGCGAGGTTCAATTGCACCATTAAAGTGATTCATTAAATAAATCACAGGAACAAAGTCCTTTGGCAATTGCAGGATTAAAATGTTTTGTGGACTATTGATTGGATAAACGCGAAAGAGAGAATATTCATAGTTCTTAAGATGCTTTGACTTCTGAAGATTGTCTGAATACTCTTTGAAATTCTGTTTAAACAAGTCAATTAAAAATAAATAATCATCTTCAAAAACATAAGCTACTGAACCATTACGAACGTAGGCCATACCAAAAGATGTTTTGTACTTTGCTTCAAATAAATAAGCAGCATTTTTACCATCACTGTTTATATATTCAACTTCGGGAGGTACAAACCCCAATGCATAAAGAGCAGAGATATGAATAAACACATCTGTAGCCAATTTGTCTTTACAGCGATCAGGATGCCATTGATGCCTCAAGGTACGCAATTCTTTTTCTGAGCCATCTTTAGAAAATAGCTGATTAAAAGAACTGAAAGACAAAATCTGTTGTGCAGTATATTGGCTTGACATCAATGACTCCTAAACATTATTTTGCCTTACTTTTATAACGGGCAAATTCAGCGGCAAGTTCAGCATGACGAACATTTGAACACCAGAGGCGAAACTCTTTAATCTCACCAGAACGGTCTGGCAAACATTGAATAATCGTAGCTC
Source organism: uncultured Neisseriaceae bacterium (assembly GCA_937952895.1). Taxonomy (GTDB): domain Bacteria; phylum Pseudomonadota; class Gammaproteobacteria; order Burkholderiales; family UBA11063; genus Aquella. Next base: position 309 of record CALFYC010000038.1, on the reverse strand, counting down.
CATTGACGCGCTTAATTGATACAGCAACAGTATAATTAAAATCAAAATCAACAAGATCTGAATTTTCAACAATGTCTAACAGTCTTTTGTTTTCAACTGTTAGATTTTGATTTTGCATTCTTAAAGTTGCATTTTCTTCTTTTAAAGAAGTTAAAGTTACACGCGCCATGATTAAACGCCAAAATGATAAGTAGCAAAATAATTTGACAAGCGGTTAATTAAAAACCCAACTTGAAATTGACCAATATTGGCGCGCTGCATATCAATATGAGGAATAGTAATATCCAAGAGATCGGAAGAGCGTCGTGT
>CALFYC010000037.1 GCA_937952895.1 uncultured Neisseriaceae bacterium | reverse complement strand
CGAATTATCTTTTAATAAAATTTCAATTGGCTCTTGATGTGTAACATCTTCTGGTGAGGTTAAGATTTTTCCAGACTTATTTCTTGCTATTGCATAACCACGGGCTAAGACATTTAATGGGCTAATTAAGTCTAGATGCTTCTTGGTATTGATTAACTTAAAGGTATCTGAACGAACTTTTGTTTTGATTGCTAGATTTAAATTTTTTAATAGATTCTCCAAAGTTTTTTTATACGATGACACACTAATCTTTTTAGGGTCAAGCTTTATATCTAAGCGCTGTAATTTTAATTTAGCAGTAGTTATTTTTTCCAATAGTCGTTTATCTAAAGTAGTTTTACAATTTTTAACTAATATTGTTTTATCACGAATTTGACGAATTGGATTTAATAATTTGACTTGAGCTAAACACATATCTAAATGTTGTTTTTTAAGATTTAATAAAGCATTAAAATTATTATGCAATTTTTGTTCCAACCGGTTTATAACCATTAACCATTCAACTTGGCTTTTAATTACAATTTCTGCAGCACCAGTTGGGGTTGGTGCTCTAAAATCAGCCACAAAATCAATAATTGTATTATCTGTTTCATGCCCTATTGCACTTATAATCGGAATTTTACTTGCAAAAACCTGACGAGCAACTACCTCTTGATTAAAACACCATAAATCCTCCATACTACCACCACCACGACAGATAATTAACACATCAACTTCATTTCTTCTATTTGCTACTTGTATAGCTTTAGTTATTTGCATACCGGCATCATTGCCTTGAACTGCTGAATGGTAAATAATAATTGGAATATTTGGCATACGCCGTTTTAAAGTAGTAATTACATCACGAATTACAGCACCTTCTTTTGAGGTAATTACCCCGATCGAAGTTGGAAAAATTGGAATTGCTTTTTTATATTTAGCATCAAATAAACCTTCAGCTTTTAATTTATTCATAAGGTGTAAATAAGCTTCCCATAATTCGCCAATCCCAACCTTTCTGACTCTTTCAACATTAATTTGATAACTACCATTTTGGGGGTAAATCGTAACTTTACCCCTTACTTCAATTTTTTGACCATTTTCTATAGTAAACCCAACATTTGCTAACGAATTAGCAAATAATACACAAGAAATTTTCCCGCCTTCATCTTTTAAATCAAAATATAAATGACTATAATTTCTAATACCAGAAACTTCACCTTTAATCCAAAATACTGGAAGATTATTTTCTAATAAAGTTTTACTTAGTTTATTTAACTGTGAAACCGTGATTACTTCATTAGAAGTATCAAAATTAACAGCCAACTTATCCACAACTACACCTCCAATCAATTTGTCAATTCTTTTTTTTTATTTTTTTACGAATAATAACTTGACTTTTAAAAAAGCATTGATTTTACTATACATCCCAAAGGTTAGCTGCTTGAAACATCAACCCTTGGTTATTTTTCATAAATGAAATTGTTAATTTTATTCACGAAGTTATCCACAGAGTTATCCACAACTTTTGTGGATAATTTAAAAATCTTCAATAAATGCGTAACTTAGGTCAAACTAAAATTCTATTATTGGGGAAATAATTTAACTTAGTTAAGTATAACTTAGATCAGAATTTTACCTTATATTAGCTTTGATGTGTAAATTTACCAATACCATTAAATAAAGCTCTAGCAACACTTTCATGAAAAGAGCTTTGTTTTAATAAATCTTCCTCATGCGGATTAGAAATAAATGCAGTTTCGACTAAAATCGAGGGAATATCTGGAGCTTTTAATACTGCAAAAGAAGCTTTTTCCACATAACCACTATGTAATCCATTAATTCTAGCCATATTGGATAAAATAATTTTGCCCAAACTTGCACTTTGTTCCAATGTTTTACCTTGTATCATATCTAGTAACACACGGTTAACTGAATTATCTTTAACTTTAAAGGACAATCCTCCAATTAAATCTGAATTATTTTGAGTTTTGGCAAGCCATCTGGCAAATGAGCTACTTGCACCACCTGAAGATAACATAAAAACTGATGAACCATGAGCTTGCCGATTGGTAAAAGCATCCGCATGAATTGACATAAACAAATCAGCATGAGCTTTTCTTGCAATTGCAACTCTACTACCAAGTGGAATAAATATATCTTGACTACGAGTCAATTCTGCTTGCAACGTTTCTGTTTGATTAATCATATCATATAAGATTTTTGCAATTGATAGCACAACATTTTTTTCTTGAGTGCCAGTTAATCCAACCGCGCCTGGGTCCTCTCCACCATGCCCTGGATCCAACATAATTATGGTTTTATTTTTCTTACCTTGTGAATTAATGTAAAAAGGTTTAACAACCTCTTTATTTAAAGCTAAATCTGGACTCTTTGTAACCTCTTTTGAATCAACATAGCTATTTAATTGTAATAATGCAATTAAATCATCTCCAGAACTATTGCTTACTTCAGATAAATTATTGGCCATTGGAAACATATCAAATACATATCTATATTGATAGTTTACACTACCTAAATTTACAGGTAAAATATTACTTGTTTTAATCTTGATTGATTGTTTTAATGTAATTAGAATCTGAGTATTACCATTATTTAGCTCTTTTAACCTAATACTTTGAATAATCGGGTCACTCTTGATTACTTTAGTCGGTAATGTATTTAAAATTGAATTTGACTGGATTTTATTTAAAGTTAAAGTAATAGAAGAATTATCATTAATTAAAAAATTTGCATTAATTTGGCTGGACGATTCAATTGTTAATCGTGTATATACACTTGAAGGCCAAAGTCTAACCGCAATAATGTTATTACCATCATGACCATAAACTAAATCACTAAGTTCATCTGCACCAACAATTGGTGATATGGCGGCAAGTAGACTAGATAGCACTCCTATTTTAAGGAGTTTCCTACGTGTTTCATCAATTGGCTCAGACATTCCTCACCTTCTCTAGTAAATGCAATTATCTCAAATATTCTTAAATTTAATCTATCATCTAAAATTAGATTAATTTCCCAGTCAATTGTGGGTATATAATTTTTAGCTTTTTCTGCCCACTCGATAAAACAAAGGCTAGATGAATTAAAATATTCATCAAATCCATGATTTAACCAATCTGAACTATCAATAAAACGGTATAGATCGAAATGATATATATTGTATTTATCCGTTATGTATGGTTCAACATAAGTAAATGTTGGACTTTTAATATTATCGGTTACGCCAAAATTCTTAATTATTTCACGCACAAAAGTAGTTTTACCTACACCCAATTCACCATTTAGCGTTATCACAAAATCTGCTACAATAGAGTTTGCAATATGTTTTGCTAAATTTTGAGTATCACTTAGATCTTTAATTTTAAAAGTTTGTTGTTTCATGGCTAGTTTACAAAATAATAACATGGTTGATTATAGCATAATTACCAAGCAAATACTTGATAAAGCTCCTGATTTTGGTTTTTTAAAAGCAAGCGTTGCTTCAATTAAAATAGCAGATGAAACAAAAATTAAATTTAATGAATGGCTAAATGCCAAATTCCATGGCACAATGGATTATTTAGCAAATAATCGCCAATTACGCTTTCATCCAGAATTACTTCATCATGGAACCATTTCAATTATTATCGTTCAGATACCTTATTTAACCAAGATGATTAATTCTCATAAACAACGCTTAAAAGAGAATAATGCTTATATTTCAAGCTATGCTTTAGGACGAGATTATCATAAAGTCGTGAAACAAAATTTAGAAAAATATACATCCTATATCAAATCTACAATTGATGACTATAATTTTGAATTTAACTATCGTGTTTTTACTGATTCTGCACCAATTTTAGAAGTTGAATTAGCTAAAAATGCAGGTCTTGGTTGGCGTGGTAAAAATACTTTATTACTCTCAAAAGAGAATGGCAGCATGTTTTTTTTAGGAGAAATTTTCACAAACCTCCCACTAAATATGGGATCTGAAGTAGCTAATCATTGTGGTTCATGTAATAAATGCATAGTTGCATGTCCGACCAATGCTTTTATAGAGCCATATGTATTAGATGCAAGTAAATGTATTTCTTATTTCACAATTGAATATAAAGGCTCAATTCCAGTTAAATACCGAAAGGCTATCGGTAATCGAATTTATGGTTGTGATGATTGTCAATTAGTATGCCCATGGAATAAATTTAGTAAACTTACAAATTTAAGTGATTTTAATACACGACATAATTTAGACACAAACGATCTAATTGAAATGTTTAATTGGGATGAAAGTACCTGGAAAAGCAAGATGTCAGGTAGTTCAATTTACCGTATTGGATATGTTTCATGGCTTAGAAATCTAGCCATTGCTTTAGGTAATGCTAAAACCAGCATTAATGTTATTGAAGCTTTAAGAAAACATTTAAATCATCAATCTTCACTAGTTCGCGAACATATAAAATGGGCACTCGAACAACATAATTCATAAAATAATTACTATCTCAATAAAGCAAATTTTCTATATTTTAATATCTCATTGTAGCCCATCGCCATTAACTTGATAGGCTTGACAATTATAGATAAATTTAGAAAGGAGTTATATCTAATAAAGTTATACCATTAACACTTGGAAGCATTTCCCAAGTCACCCCATCCACCGATGTCTCAATAAATGACTTTTCCGAATCTGGAGCTCCTATAGTACTTCTAACACCGGAATCACCACCCACAGCAATAAATTGGTTATTTAAATACGTTAAACCATTAATAACTAAATTTTCATTATTACCTATTAAATTATTCATCCAATTAATTCCATCTGTTGAAGTAAGGGTAACTTTTTCACTTCCACCAATTAAGAATAGAGCATTACCATATGTAATTGAGGTTAATCTATTATTTATAGTGCTTGATTCGACACTCCAATCTAATCCGTCTTCAGAAATAATAATTGAACCACTGCTACCTACTGCAATAAATTTATTTTGTGAATAAGTTATACCTATTAGTTGATCACTCATACTAGTCGGTATGTGAGCCCAATTCACCCCATCAGAAGAATTTAAAATTTCGCCACCATTTCCTACAGCTACAAATTTTCCATTTCCATAGGTTATTCCAGAGAGATTTTGCTCAGTATTCGATGATTCAATTATCCAATCTACTCCATTATTCGAATCAATTATCACACCATTAAGCCCAACAGCCACAAATTTATTTTGTGCATAAATTACCTGGAAAAGATAGCTATCAGTATTACTTGATTCCTGAATCCAATTGATGGCATTTAATGATCTTAATATTGTACCACTAGATCCTACGGCAATAAATGTTCCATTACCGTTAACTACACCACTTAAATAAGATGATGTTCCACCAGATTCAACAGTCCACCCAATTCCATCTGTTGAATACAAATGATTACCGAAATCAGTTGTTATAACATACTCATTATTACCAAAACTAATCGCCGTCAATGAATCACTTATCCCAGAAGATTCAATATTCCAAGAAGATCCATCACTAGAATTTAAAATAGCTCCTTGATCACCAACAGCAGTAAAGATATCTGCATTATAAATAATATTGTTTAAGTTATTTGAGCTGCCACCAGATTCGAAATTCCAACTAATTCCATCAGTTGAACTTAAAATAGCACCATTTTCACCAACAACAATAAATTTTCCATTCCCATAGACTATACTTGCAAAAGCATTTGTAGTTCCACTTGATTCAGTATTCCAACTCAACCCATTAGGCGAACTAAAAATACCACCTTCTGCACCAACAGCAATAAACTTATGATTGGCATAAGTTACACTAGATAATGGACTTACACTTGACTCTAAAGTCCAATTAATAGCGTTATCAGATCTAAAAATTGAACCATTATATGCTACTGCAATAAATTTATTATCGGCATAGACAACTGAAGAAAAATTACTAGTAACATCATTTGATTCAATCACCCAATTACTACCATCTGTTGAGGTTAAAACTGAACCTACTTCCCCTATCGCTACAAATTTACCATCAGCATAAATTACACTAGTTAATTGAGATGCGGAATCACTTGATTCTAAAGACCAATTAACCCCATTAGTTGAAGATAAAATCGTTCCATAATTTCCAACTGTAACAAACTTTCCATTAGCATAAGTAATAGCATTTGCATTTATTTTAGGGGGCTCTATATTCGTTAATTGATTATCCGGTGATAGTTGGCTGATTATTCCGTATTTACCTGTGATTATGGCACTATTTTGACTTTGCGTAATAAAATTAAATATTGAAGTATTCAATGTACTATTACTCGATGTACTAATACTATTATTAAAAACCAAATAATAATTAGTATTTCGGTTTAATAAAGATTGAGCATTTATAATATAGGTATTATTTGCCATTACTTGGATTGATTCAATTGCTATTTGAGTTCCCGTTAAACTACTTTCATACAATTTGATATTATTTGAGTTAACTCCAATTACCGATTCACTAAACTTAAATTCTATATTTGGGTTTTGTCTAATATCAGTCCCATTATTACTTGGATTAACCATATTCACTATAGGTGTTATAGAATTTGAAGTAGTAAAGTTGAAGTTAGTAGAAGTTAAATGGTTACCATCTAGATCAGTTATAGAATCGTTTAAAACCAAATAATATTTTGTATTCGAATTCAATGATGAAGCTGGAGTAATTATATAAGTATTATCCGTTCCAGCAAGAATTGATTCCAAAGTTATAGAAGTTCCAGAAACACTCTCTTCATGAAGAGTAATATTTACTAAATTGACATTTTGAACTTGAGTACTAAATTTAATCAATAGATTAGGAGCTCTAGATATATTGACACTATTATTATTGGGTTCTAAAATACTTACCATTGGAATTGAAGAATTCCCTGTTGTAAAATTAAATGTTCCTGAAATTACCGCCCCATCTATTGCCTTTGTTGTGCTTTCAACAATTAAGTAATATTTAGTATTTGCTTGTAACGATTCTATTGGGCTGAAACTAAATATCGTATTAGTTTGATTAGATGTTTTGCTATTAAGTGCAACATTTGATTCTAGATGCAAAGAAATTCGATTTAACTCTAGATTATCAGATTCAGTCGTTAAAATTATACTATTTGAATTAACACTAGTAGGATCCATTTGATTTGAGAACTTTAGAACTATAATTGGTATTAGTGATGTACTTATTGCACCATCTTGAATTCCAC